>CALALK010000051.1 GCA_937923125.1 uncultured Carnobacterium sp. | reverse complement strand
TTACCAACTGAAATTCGTTCTGAGAAATTCATACTGGCAAATGACGGAAGTTGGACTAAAGAGTTAGTTCAACATAATTATGGACAAGCTTATCAATATCAACTACAAACAAAGAACTACAGTACTTACGATATCGAAACATTTACGTTATATGATCGCCTTCCATACGCAGGGGATGAAAACGGTTCTGGATTCACACCAGTTCTAACAAAAGCATTAGAAGTTGAAAGCAAATATACCGTTTACTATCATACTTCAACTAGCTTGCCTAATTCTCCATATGATGCAACTCAAGCTAGTGGATGGGTAACAGCTGATCAAGTATTTGATTTTACAAAAGTAACAGCTATCAAGATTGTTTTAAATACTGGTGGAAAGATTATTCCTGGAGAAGTAGTAAACTTCCTAGTGGATATGAAAACTCCAGAATATACTGATGGAGAAACAGATACATTAACAGCAACGAATGTATTCTATACAAACCGCGATGCTGAAAATCCAACAGTTTTCGGTGAAACAAATGCTGTTTCAAACCAATTGCCACAATACATTCCAGTTGCTAAGATTTGGAGTGGGGATAAAGATTCTTCTATTTCAAGTATTAAAGTGGAATTAAGCAGTAAGAGCAATCCAGATGTTGTTCTTGCAACAATGGTCTTAAATGATGCCAACGACTGGAAAGGCATCTTTAAACTAACAATTGATGGTAAGACATTAGATCCAACTGTGACTGATTACCAAGTGAAAGAAGTCATTGAGGAAAACTATGGTAAAGATTATGATACTGTGATTACTGGTGAAGCAACCAAAAAAGAAGGTTTCACAATTACAAATACACGTAAAACGACAACGCATACTGTTAAAAAAGAATGGGAAGATAATGACAATAAACTTGGCTTACGTAAAGCGATTAAAGTTCAATTGAAACAAAATGGTGAAAACTATGGTGAAGCCATTGAATTGTCAGAGGCGAATAAATGGAAATACACATTCACAGATTTGCCTGAGTCTAATAATGGTGTCCCTTATGAGTACACAGTTGAAGAAGTGGATATTCCAGAAGGATATACGCATGAAGTGACAACAGAAGGGACAAACTCTGTGATTACGAACCGTATTCTTCCAGGGATTAAGCAAAATCTAGTATTCAAGAAAGAATTAGAAGGTCGTGAATTGCAAGAGGGAGAATTCACATTTAAACTGTTAGATGAAAATGGGAATGTAGTTCAATCAACTCAGAATGCTGCTGATGGTACGATCACATTTAAAGATGTTGAATTTGAAAAGGCTGGAACTTACAAATATACAGTTGAAGAAGTAAGCGGCGATGATGCACAAATCACTTACGATAAGAGCGCTAAAAACGTTTCTGTTGAAGTGAAGCAAGAAGATAAAGCGTATGTTGCTACAGTCACTTATGATGCAGATACAACATTTAAAAACAAGTATACTGCACCTGTTGTACCAACCCCTGAACCTTCTAAACCTCAAAAAGATTTACCAAATACTGGTACATCATCACTTGTAAGCACAATGTTTATTGCAACTTTACTAGTAATGATTGCTTTAGGTTTTGTTTTTACAAACAAACAAGAAAATGAATAATATAATTCTGAAAACATCGATTAGTCGTATGGCTAATCGATGTTTTATTTCGCTGTTGAAAGCCTTTTGTTTTTTTGAAAAAAATTCTTTAAATGAATTGACTTTAACACGTTTCAAGAATACAATAATATTATGTGTTAAATCACATTTAACCATAAAATTTATCAATGCAATTTATTTTGATTAAAAATTAAATAGAGACGGAGGTGACTCAATGGACTCAGTAGTAGTAGGTGGCCTCGCGATCTTAGCTTTAATAATTGGAATTGTTGCTGGATATATTGGTTTCAAATCAAATTACGAGAAAAAGTTAGTAGCAGCTCGCGAATCGGCTGAAATGATTATCAAAGATGCAGAAAAAGATGCTGACCGATTAAAAAAGGAAGTATTATTAGAAGCAAAAGAAGAAAATCATAAATATCGTGCTGAAGTTGAAAATGAGTTAAAAGAAAGACGAAATGAAGTACTTCTTCAAGAAAAGAGAATGATTCAACGTGAAAAGAATTTAGATCGCAAAGATGAAATTCTAGAAAAACGTGAACAATCAATTGAAACGAAGGAAACAAAAATCCAAGAAAAACTTGAGAGAGTAACAGAAAAAGAAAATCAAGCTGAAGCTCTCGTTGCAAAACAACAAGAAGAATTGGAACGTATTTCTACAATCAGTAAAGAAGAAGCGCAAGAGATTATCATGAAGGACATGACTGAACAATTAAGTAAGGAACGGGCCATCATGATTAAAGAGTCTGAGCAGCTTGCAAAAGATGAAGCAGATAAAAATGCTAAAAATATTATTCTTCAAGCGATTCAACGTTCCGCAGCGGACTTAGTTTCAGAAAATACAGTAACTGTTATGACGTTACCAAGTGATGAA
>CALALK010000050.1 GCA_937923125.1 uncultured Carnobacterium sp. | reverse complement strand
ATATACTTCTTTTAAGTGAATTTTAACAGTTTGGTCATCTACTTTTTCAAGACCTGAGATTTTATCTGCTTTTCCGTCATGGAATTCTTCCATACCAACGATGTTTGCAGCATTTTCATCGTAACGAACACCGTTATAGTCCTTATTACCAATGAATTCATAAGTGAAGATATAGTCATCAATTGTTAATGGTTGACCGTCAGACCATTTGTAGTCTTTAGAACGTAATTTTAAGGTTACAGTTTTCTTTTCTCTATCTAAAGTGAATTCCATCATACCGCCATCTTTTTTGATGCGTTGGTTTGCATCGTATTCGAATAAGTTGGCAAATGCAAAATCTTCTAATTGACCGTCTGCATTATCTATTGATAGTAATGGGTTGATTAACCCTTTAAATGGTGATGCAGATACGATTGCATAGTTAATTGTACCGCCTTTTATAGCTGTCCCTTCGTGAGTGATTTCAGTTGGGAATTTACGTTCTGATGCTTTTGCAGCAGATTCCCCACCCGCGTTATTCGCTTTGTTGTTATTACATGCAGCTAAAGTTACTAATGAAGCAGCACCTAATAAACCAGCAATTGCTTTTTTGTTCATGTGTTTCCCTCCAAATTGGATTGATATTAGAATAACTTAAATAATACTCCCATTCCCACCTTACTGCAACCTTTATTTCGATTTCTCACCATATTTTTACCGAAAATTCATTTATTTTTAACCATAAAATTCGCGCTATCATCGCGTTTTCAGTACATTTCAACCCATTTGTCCACGAATAAAGGACATTTCTTTCTTCTTTTTTCTCAACATTCGCATTCTATCAACGTTTCTAGCAGAAGCACAAAAAAAGCCGGAAGTTTTTACTTCCGGCTTTCCCATTTTCTTATTGATGAGTTGCAATATAATTAACCGCGTCTCCAATTGTTGTAATGTTTTCTGCATCTTCGTCAGAAATTTGAACACCAAATTCGTCTTCTAATTCCATAACTAATTCCACAACATCTAGTGAATCTGCTCCTAAGTCTTGTTGGAATGTCATGCCTTCCGTTACTGTTTCTACGTCAACGCTAAAGCGGTTCGCAATTAGTTGAGCTACTTTATCAAAAACTTCTTGATTTGACATAACTCTCTCTCCCTTCTCATTAAGGTTCTATATTCGGTACTGCACCATTTCGGGCAGATCCTCTTCTCCGCAACCATGTGCGGGCTATCCTCTAAGTGGATAGTACTGTTATTTTACAGAATTCTTGTGAAAATGTCTATACCTTCAATAAAAAGTACGATTTTCTTAGCGATTTCTTATTACTTAACGAAGAACAAAATGCCCAGGTTCCACCTCTTGTAGGCTTGCTTCTTCGCTAAACTCTTCCCCTTTATACACCAAACGTTTGCGATTCTTTTCTTCGCGCGGATCTGGAAGCGGAATGGCTGAAAGCAGACTTTTCGTATACGGATGCTGCGGGTTATTATACACGCAGTCCGCAGAACCCATTTCCACAATACGACCACGATACATCACTGCGATACGGTCGCTAATGTATTTCACCATAGATAAGTCATGGGCGATAAATAAATACGTCAGTCCGATTTCTTTTTGTAATCTCTTGAGTAAGTTCACGATTTGCGCTTGAATCGATACGTCTAGCGCTGAAATGGCTTCATCACAGACGATGAATTTTGGATTCACGGCTAAAGCACGCGCAATCCCAATCCGTTGACGTTGACCGCCTGAGAATTCATGTGGATAACGATTGGCATGTTCTTTATTCAATCCTACTGTTTCAAGCAGTTCATCCACCATCGCATCACGCTCTTCTGCCGTTTTTGCAAGGCCGTGAATATCAATGCCTTCTGCGATAATATCACGCACTTTCATACGACCATCGAGCGACGCATACGGATCTTGGAAAATCATTTGCGCTTCTTTACGAAACTCGAGCAATTCTTTTCCTTTTTTCAAATTCGCAATATCTTTTCCTTCGAAGAGAATTTCGCCATCAGTTGGTTTATATAAACGAAGCAAGGCACGTCCAGTCGTTGATTTCCCTGAACCAGACTCCCCCACAAGACCAAATGTTTCACCTTCAAAAATCTCAAAGGAAATATCATCGATGGCTTTCACCACATTTTTCTTCGAACCAAAATACTGTTTTAAGTGTTTTACTTCAACCAGTTTTTTTCTTTCTTCTGAATTAGTCATGCGCCTGTCCTCCTTCTCCAAAGAAGATGTTGCGTCTTCTTACGATTTCTTCAGGAACAGGTACTTTTGGAGCACGCGGATCCAAGAGCCATGTTGCTGCAAAATGTGTTGGACTCACTTCAAACATCGGTGGTTCCTTCACACGGTCAATCTCGAGCGCCACATCACTACGAAGCGCAAAGGCATCTCCGACTGGTGGGTCGAGTAAGTCTGGTGGACTTCCAGGAATCGCATAGAGCGTATCTCCTGTATGCAATGTTGGCATTGAACGAAGCAATCCCCAAGTATAAGGATGTTGCGGATTGTAAAATACTTCATCCGCTGTTCCGACTTCAACGACTTTTCCGGCATACATGACGGCTACACGGTCTGCGACATTGGCCACCACACCAAGGTCATGCGTGATAAAGATAATCGCCATTTGGAATTGTTGTTGCAGTTCTTTTAAAAGCTCTAAAATTTGTGCTTGAATCGTTACGTCAAGCGCTGTTGTCGGTTCATCGGCAATCAGCACATCTGGATTACATGCCAAGGCAATAGCGATGACAATCCGTTGACGTTGCCCACCAGAGAATTGGTGAGGATATTGTTTCATACGCTCTTTGGCATTTGGAATACCTACAAGCTCTAGTAATTCTTCAGCACGTTTATCGGCTTCTTCTTTTGAGGCTTTCTCGTGCTTTATAATCACTTCTGTAATTTGTTTTCCAATCTTCATCGTAGGGTCGAGTGACGTCATTGGGTCTTGGAAAATCATGGCGATTTTCTTCCCACGAATCGATTGCATATCGCGTTCGCTCTTGTCTAGGATATTTTCACCTTTAAAAATGATAGCCCCCTCTTTAACGACCGCATTATTCGATAATAGTTTCATGACACTTTTGGCAGTCACACTTTTCCCTGAACCGGACTCACCGACAAGAGCAAGTGTTTCGCCTTTTTCTAACTTCAGATTCACTCCACGAATCGCTTGTACTTCTCCCGCAAATGTTTCGAAGTGGATTCGTAAGTTTTCAATCGATAAAATAGTTTCGCTCATTCGAATCCTCCTAGTCTTTCATTTTCGGGTCAAAGGCATCTCGTAAACCGTCTGCCAATAAGTTAAAGCTAATCATTAGAACACAGAGCACTCCTGAAGGGAACCACATCAAGTGAGGATACAGACGGAATGTTTTGTATCCACCGTTAATAAGGGCTCCAAGAGACGCATCCGGACTCGGAATCCCGATTCCAAGGAAGCTTAAGAAGGCTTCAAAGAAAATCGCTGATGGGATGGAGAACATTGTCTGAATGATGATTAAACCAGCCATGTTTGGCAATAAGTGTTTAAAAGCAATCTTCCAGAAACTTTGCCCTAGAGCACGAGACGCTAAGATGTATTCTAAATTCTTTTGTTTCAAGGTTTGCGCACGAACGACACGCGCCATTGTTACCCAGCTAGTAAATCCAATCGCGATAATAATCGACACGAGACCTGGTTTTAATACGAGTAACATTAATACAAGAATGATTAAGTTTGGAATCGCTGAGATGATTTCTAAGAAACGTTGCATCACATTATCCACACGTCCGCCGAACCATCCAGAAATAATTCCGTAAGTCACACCAATCGTAATATCAAACAACGCTGCCACAAAAGCGATAATGAGCGATGTTTGTGTCCCGTAAAGCACACGTGAGAATAAGTCACGACCAAGGTTATCTGTTCCAAAGAAGAAGTTTACGCCTTCTGGAACTCCTTGTTGCGCATACACATCGACGCCGTTACGGTATCCGTTGAAGAGACCTGGAATACGCGCTGGTAAGTTGGCAAATTCGGTATTTTGTTCCAATGGGTCAAACGGTGCAATGACCGGCGCTAAGACCGCTAGTAATACAATCACTAGAATAATAAAGAGCGATACTAAGGCTCCTTTATTTTTCGTCAATCGTCTCCATGAATCTTGTAAGAAGTTGAGAGAAGGTGCAGCGATTTTTTCACGGTCAGCACTATGCGTTAAATCCACACGTTGGAATAACTCTTTTTCTGTTAATTCTGCCATTACGCTTCCCCTCCTTCATCAGTAATACGAATACGAGGATCAATCCATCCGTATAGCAAGTCTACAATTAAAATCACAAATACGAGTAATGCAGAGTAAAGCATTGTTACTCCCATAATCGTTGGGTAATCATTCGTTAAAATTGATTTTACAAACTGTTCCCCAATCCCAGGAATCGCGAAGATGTTTTCGATGACCATCGACCCTGTCATGAGTCCAACGAGCATTGGTCCAAGGATAGTCACCAGTGGAATAATCGCATTTCTAAATCCATGCTTGAACGCGACTTCGAAACGGCTTAAGCCTTTCGCACGCGCCAATTCAATATAGTCGGAATGCAATACTTCTACCATTTCCGTTCTTACAAAACGCGCCGAATCGGCAATCGGTGAAATCGCCAGCGCCATTGTTGGAAGAATCGAAGAGATAAACCCTTGATTCCATAGCGCAATCGGTAGAATTGGGAAAATCACTCCAAAGACTAATTGAAGCACTACAGCAAACACG
The DNA here is from genome assembly GCA_937923125.1 of uncultured Carnobacterium sp. GTDB lineage: Bacteria > Bacillota > Bacilli > Lactobacillales > Aerococcaceae > Granulicatella. The sequence continues at coordinate 628 of CALALK010000050.1, read as the reverse complement.
AAACTTGGTACCGAACGTCCAATAATCGCAAAGAATGTTGCAAGTGTGTCCACCCATGTATTTTGTTTCATGGCCGCAATCATCCCGAGTAGTGAACCAACGATTGTCCCGAAGATTAAGGCTTGGAACCCTAATTGGAAACTTGGCCCTACACGAGAGAAAATCAAGTTTGCGACTGTTGAGTTATATTGGAACGATTGTCCAAAGTCTAAACGGAATAATCCAGTAATATAAATCAAATATTGAACAAATACAGGCTTGTCGAGTCCATACTTGGCATTCATAATTTCTAGTTGCGCCTGCGTTAACTGTTCTTCATTGGCATATGGAGACCCAGGTAATAGTTTCATTAGAAAGAATGTAATCGTCGCAATCAGAAATAAGGTTAGGAACATGTAAAATACACGTTTCCCGATATATTTTAAATAGTTTTTCAACTCTGCACCTCCATCGATATCTTAATTCTGTTTCATCATACTATCTAAAGAATTAAAGTTTCAACTAATTAGTATCAACCTAGTCGTTGCGCATTGCCAAAAGTTCTGCTACAGTGAAAAGAACGACATGAAAAGGAGGAAGTTTATGTCATTCGACTATAAAAAAATAGGACTCATTTCTGGAATCCTAC
>CALALK010000049.1 GCA_937923125.1 uncultured Carnobacterium sp. | reverse complement strand
ACTTTATTGAATTACATGGTGACCGTTACTACGCAGATGATAAAGCTCTTGTAGGCGGGATTGCGACGTTAAACGGCAAACCAGTTACGGTGATTGGGATGGAGAAGGGACATACGCTTCAAGAAAACTTGAAGACAAACTTCGGTCAAGTCCATCCAGAAGGATACCGTAAGAGCGCACGTTTGATGAAACAAGCTGAGAAGTTTAACCGTCCAGTTGTGACGTTTATTAATACGGCTGGTGCTTTCTGCGGGGCAACTGCGGAAGAACGTGGAATCGGTGAAGCCATTGCGGATAATCTTCGCATTATGAGCCATTTGAAAGTTCCAATCATCGCCATTCTTTGTGGTGAAGGCGGAAGCGGTGGTGCATTAGCGCTTGCCGTAGCCAATGAAGTTTGGATGATGGAATATGCGATGTATTCGATTCTTTCTCCAGAAGGATTTGCATCGATTTTGTGGAAGGACGGTTCAAAAGCCAGTCAAGCCGCTGAACTCATGAAATTCACAAGTAAGGATTTGTTGGCGCAAAAGATTGTTGACCGCATTATTCCAGAAAAGAAAAAGACAAACGAAGAGATTGCTTTGGACATGAGAGAACAATTAGAAGTTCAATTAAATGAGTGGTCATTGAAATCGAAAGAAGAAATTGTAAGCCAACGTTTAGAGCGATTTAATCAATATTAGAATTTGATGAAAATTCCAAGGAGCCTGACTTTTTTGTTAGGCTCTTTTTTGTTATACTAGAGTTACCATTTTCATTGGAGGGAACAATTTATGACACGTTTAGAAAAAGTAAGAAATTCCATGAAAGAACAAGAAATTGATGGATTGATTGTATATAGCCCATACAATTTACGTTATTTAGCAAACTTTACAGGAACAACAGGGTTTGCATTAATTACATTGACAGATGCTTATTTTGTAACAGATGCTCGTTATACACAACAAGCACAACAACAAGCAAAAGGATTCCACGTGATTGAACATAAGACAGGTTGGGTTCCAGCATTTGAAAAAATTATTCGCGAAAACGACTTGAAATTTGTTGGATTTGAAGCAGACCATGTTTCCGTTTCACAATTAGAAATTTTCGAAGATGCTTTTGATACAGCATTAATTCCAACACAAAACATTGTAGAAACAATTCGTGAGGTCAAAGATGAAGGTGAAATCCAAACAATCCGTGAAGCATGCCGTATCTCAGATGCTGCATTCTTACACATTTTAGATTTCATCAAACCAGGTGTCACTGAAATCCAAGTGGCAAATGAATTAGACTTCTATATGCGAGGACTTGGTGCAACAGGAGTTTCATTTGACACAATCGTTGCTAGTGGAGTTCGTTCTTCAATGCCTCACGGTGTAGCGAGTGCAAAAGTGATTGAATCAGGGGACCTAGTAACTCTTGACTTTGGTTGCTACTACAATGGTTATGTGTCAGATATGACTAGAACGATTGCTGTAGGTGAACCAATTGATCAATTAAAAGAGATTCACGATATTGTTTTACAAGCTCAATTAAAAGTAAGCCAAGCAGCAGGTCCTGGTAAAACAGGGGTAGAATTAGACAAGATTGCTCGTGACTACATTGCAAGCCGTGGTTATGGCGAATACTTTACTCACTCAACAGGACATGGAATTGGTCTTGAAATCCACGAAGCACCTAACGTTTCTCGTATTGCGACACAAGCATTTGTACCAGGAAACGTCATTACAAATGAACCAGGAATTTATCTTCCAGGAGTTGGTGGAGTACGTATCGAAGACGACATTATTATCAATGAAACAGGCGGCGAAGTAATTCAAAAAGTTCCTCGTGAACTCATTATTCTCTAAAATAGACGGTAGTTGTGAGAATAGCTGTTTCATGGTAAACTAAATGAGAATTGGAAAAACTTTTTATGAGTAATTTTCTATCAAACAGGGAGGTTACAAAATGGAACAAATCAAAAAATATTCTAAAGATCAAGAACTAGGTGCAATCGAAATTGCTCCTGAAGTTATCGAAAGCATTGCAGGGATTGTAGCTGCACAAGTGGAAGGCTTCTATCCAGTTCCTGGATTCTTAAACACTATTTTCGGTGGAAAACAATTATCTAAAGGGGCTTATTTAACAGAAGAAAACGGACAATTCGTCATCGATATCTACGGAAATGTAGATTACGGTGTTTCAATTCCAAAAACAGCTCTCGTATTGCAAAATAAAATTAAAGAACAATTATTATTCAGCTGTGAATTAGTCATTTCACAAGTGAATGTTCACGTTCAAGAAATTTTACCAGTGCACCATGCGGATGCAGAATTATTTGAATTGGGGGATGAATAGTGAGTCGTAAACCATTAAAAAGACGAGCACTACGAGTATTGGCGATTCAAGCCTTATACCAACTAGATGTGTCGCCTGAAATGCACATTGTAGATGCGCTTAGTCTTGCGTTGGAATGCTCAGAAGATTCACCTTATTCTATCGAAGCAATTACGGAAGAAGAGTTACTTAACGAAGTTCCAGAGATTGCATACAGCATAGCATTAGTGCGAGGAGTTCAAAACAATGTCGAGAAAATCGACGCGTTAATCGAAAAGTACTTAAAAGGATGGAAGCTAAACCGTATTGTCCGTTTAGACTTAATCATCATGCGAGTGGCTATTTTCGAAATGACTTCTCCAGAATTAGAAGTTCCACAAACTGTAGCGTTAAACGAAGCAATTGAAATCGCAAAAACTTACAGTGACGAAAAATCAGCGAAATTTATTAATGGTATCTTATCAAACTTAGTAAACGGGTAAGATTCTACTACACGAAGAGTCTGAAGCAACAGTTTCAGACTCTTTTTTAAAATAGGATACGAGGGCGAACGCTCAGGACTGAACCACTGGACTGATATACCGCAAGGGACTCGGAACGAGTCGTGCGGATATATCAGGAAGTGGACGTCAGTCCTGTGAGCCCGAGTTCAACTTCAGGATGTGAGTCTTCGCGGTCAGAAATCGACCACTGGACCAAACCAACGCAAGCATCGTTAAAAACGATGTGCGTATGGTTTAGGAAGCAATCCTTCACAGTGCGAAGGATTTGGGACGTGGGCATTGCTAATGATATTGAATGGTTAATTTATAAGACAATACAATATAAATTATATGCAGTAATAAACCTAAACTCGAAAGTCAATAAACCACTGCGTCTAAGTAAAGGCACAAAACTTTTGAACAGACAAAAAATTAACATATATGTTAATTCACACATTTGTTAATTTCACTATACATATTTTATTTTTATCAACATTATTTTAAGAAAAAGGAGACTTCTATGACGCAAATTCTAGATGGGAAAGCATTAGCTGGAAAAATAAGAGAAGGACTAAAACAGGAAGTACAACAACTTTCTAAGAGTGGAGTCACACCTTCACTAACAGTCATTCTTGTTGGAGAAGACCCAGCTAGCCAAGTGTACGTGCGTAACAAAGAACGTGCAGCAACAGAAGTAGGCATTCATTCAAACGTGATTCGCCTCAGCGAAGAAACGACACAAGAAGAGTTATTAGAATACGTGAATAAGCTTAATGATGACGCTAGCGTTCACGGGATTTTGGTGCAATTGCCCCTACCAAAACACATTGATACAGATGCTGTCTTAGAAGCGATTGTTCCTGAAAAAGATGTGGACGGGTTTCATCCTGTGAACTTAGGGAAGTTGTTGCAAAAGGATGAATCAATTGTTCCATGTACACCACAAGGAATCATGGAATTCTTCAAGGAATACAATATTGACCTTGTTGGGAAAGAAATGGTCATTATCGGCCAAAGTACGATTGTCGGCCGTCCAATGGCGCTTTTAGGATTGAATCATGGAGCGACAGTTACAGTTTGCCATAGTCGTACCAAAGATTTAGCCCAAGTTGCTAAACGCGCTGATATTTTGATTAGTGCAGTAGGGAAAGCTGGACTCATTACAAAAGACTTCGTGAAAGAAGGAGCCGTTGTCATCGATGTCGGTATTAATCGTAATGAAACAGGGAAACTCTGCGGAGACGTCGATTTCGAAGAAGTGGCACCACTTGCAAGTGCCATTACACCAGTTCCAGGTGGGGTGGGCCCAATGACGATTGCAATGTTACTAGCCCAAACTGTAAAAAATGCAAAAAGTAAGAAGGAGTAGGACATGGAACAAGAATACTTAACCGTCAGTGCGCTGACGAAGTATATTAAAACAAAATTTGACCGTGATCCGCACTTAGACCGCGTTTATTTGACGGGAGAAATTTCGAACTTTAATAAAAATAGTGTGCATAAGTATTTCAACTTGAAGGATGAAAATGCGATTATCGCAGCAACGATGTTCCAAGGAGCATACAAGAAAATTCAATTCCAACCTGAAGAAGGGATGAAGGTTCTTGTGATTGGGCGTGTTACTGTATATGAGAAATCCGGAAAATACCAAATGATTATCGAGCACATGGAACCAGATGGGGTCGGAGCTCTTTATCAAGCCTATGAACAGTTGAAGAAGAAATTAACGGAAGAAGGCGTATTTGCAGGACCGAAGAAACCAATTCCTGTATTTCCAAAG
>CALALK010000048.1 GCA_937923125.1 uncultured Carnobacterium sp. | reverse complement strand
TTCTATAATAGCAATAATGGGAACTCGCATAAAATGCGAATTACTGGTGCTTGAAAATTTATTTTCTAGCGCCAGTTTGAGGCTTTTAAGGTGCAAGACCAAGGCTTGCACCGGTGCCCCATTATAGCTATTATCCAGAATTCCTAAAAAGGAATCGCTCTTGCGCTTTTAGAAACTCAATATGAAATCTCCAAATGGGATGCAGTTTCTTGCCTCACATTTCTTCTGCTTTCTACGGAACGGCACATAAACTCACCTAAATTTGAATAAACCAATTACAAAGAGTCCTTTGGGTAATGTAGTAATCATCGTAGCGAGTGTAATCGATGCGAATTACTGGTGCTTGAAAATTTATTTTCTAGCGCCAGTTTGAGGCTCGATAGGAACTGAGACGTAAGGCTCAGTCCGGTACAGCTACAATGATTACTATATGAATATCCAAAGGACTCTAAAGTAATTGGTTTATTTACTATTTTCTTTTTCCACAAAATCATATTCGCGGGTGAGTTCATGTACCATGAAGTTGATGCGCTTTAAAAGCTCCTTCCTCGTCACAATCCCCACAAACTCATTCTCCTCATTCCCAATACAAATAAAACTCTCATCCACAAGCTCATTTAACACATCTTCCACTTGCGTATCTTGATGAATGATTGGAAACTCCGTACGCATAACTTCACGCACTTTGTATTTTCCTAACTGATTCATATGAATTTGTTCCACACCCGTGATTTTATGTAAAATCATCGCCAGTGAAATCAGACCTACAATTTTATTTTCCTTGTTCAGTACAGGAATGAGTGAATAACGCACATTCGTCAACACAAGCATCGCGTGTTCCAAAGTATGGTCTTCTTGAAGGATAGCTACTTTTTCTGCATCGATAAAAAGCTTATCGCGATCTTCAAGTAGTAACTCTTGGATTTTCTTATGAATCAAGCGTATACCCTCCCTCATCAGACCACGTATAGTCTAAAACGAGTCCATCTAATACTTCGTGTTTCGTTGTGTAATAGGTTAAGCGTAATTTGTCTTTTGAAAGAATATCCAGCACTGCATACGACGGTGTCCCCATATAGCTACCACGAGGATAATTCGTTGAACCTGAATTGATGCAAAGCACCCCGTTAACATTCTCTGCATTTAGTTTATGCGTATGTCCGTAAAATGCGACACGCGCACCCATTTCTTTAGCCGCATTTGCTAAATACTCACGACCGGTGTTCACATATTCGAAGTGCCCATGCGCTACAAAGAAATTGATGCCTTCTAGCGTAAACACTTCAGAACGTGGATATTCTGGGTCGTAATCACAGTTTCCTGTTACGCGAATACAATGCGATAGGCGTTCATCTTTATAAGGAAATTCTGAATCCCCCGTATGCACAAATGTCACATCACTTCCTGCGTAGTGGTCGAAGATTCTCTTTAATGTTAATTCTTGTCCATGGTTATCACTGACAACGACAATTTTCATAATGATTCCTCCGTTTGATTTAACTCATGAGTCCATTTTTCCCACTGGCTAACAAGCAATTCAATGGCTTTTGCACGGTGGCTAATCTTGTTTTTAATATCCATTCCTAGTTGCGCAAATGTCTTACCGTACTCAGGAATAATGAATAATGGATCATATCCAAATCCGCTATCACCAGCTGGTAGAGTCGCGATTTGACCTGGGCATTCTGCTTGAACCACAAGTGATTCACTATTTGGTGCAGCTAACACTAAGCAACAAGTGAAATGAGCCGAGCGCTCTTCTCCGACGAGTCCGCCAAGTTCTGATAAGAGTTTTGCGTTATTCGCAGCATCACTCTTCGGTTCGCCAGCAAATCGCGCTGAATACACACCTGGTTGCCCGTCCAAAGCATCCACGCACAAACCAGAGTCATCCGCTAATACAATTGTTTGTAATTCATTGGCAATCGTTTCTGCCTTTAAGCGTGCATTTTCTTCGAAAGTTGTTCCAGTCTCTTCCACTTCTTCTAATTCTGGAAAATCTCGAAGGGTCTTTACAGAATATCCCTTTGGTTCAAAAATCTCCGCAAACTCTTTGGCTTTCCCGACATTATTCGTCGCAATCACGATTTCTTTTTTCAATTCGACGGGTTTGACTTCTTCTTTGAGTGTCGCTTTTTTCACCTTCAGACCTGTTCGATTCAACCAGTTTTCAGCAATTTCTTCAAAGAGGCTCGCTTCTCCAGTTGTATAAATTTCAAGAGTTGGTTCAGGATTCGTTTCAGGCTTTTCGCTTAATTTGCAATAATCTAATAACGCGCTCACGCTTGAAACTGTTTCTGCTCCTGAGTCAATTAATGTGACGTTTTCTCCAACCACTCTTTGAATCGTTTGACGAAGCAATGGGTAATGCGTGCAGCCTAGAATGACTGTATCGACCTTGGTTCCTTCTAATGGACGTAAGGTTTCACGAACGACTTCTTCTGCTTCCTTCGTATTTGATTGATTACTTTCAACAATCGGTACAAATTTCGGACAAGCGATATCGAACACTTCAATATCTTTATTCTTGTCATGCATGGTCTTTGGATACACTTTACTAGCAATCGTCGCGTTTGTTCCAAGAACACCGATGCGGTCATTATTGGTTTGTTTGATAGCTGCAAGGCTTCCTGGTTGAATCACTCCAACGACTGGAATCGTTAATGTATTTTGTAATTCTTCTAGAACCACTGCAGTCGCGGTATTACATGCAATCACGAGCATTTTAATGTTTTTTTCTAGTAAAAATTGCACCATTTCTAATGTGTATTGGCGGATTTCTTCAACGGGTCGTGTGCCGTATGGGCAACGTGCTGAATCGCCAAGGAAGATCATGGATTCGTTTGGTAATTGTTTGAGGGCTTCTTTGAGGACGGTAAGACCGCCAACGCCCGAATCGATAAACCCGATTGGTCTTTTCATGGTTTCTCAACCTTTCTTTCTTTAGTCTTCTATAGTATACCATAGTTCGTGCAACGCTGATTCAAATGTGGTTTGGTTTATGAAAAAGTTAAGCAACTTATACAACACCTTCGGTGTACGAATGAAAAGAATCGAATCGTCTAACACTGCGTGCCTTTATCGGATATCTTCATAGTGTTTGTAATAGCTGTAGCGGTTCGAGCCGTGGTCTCTCACCTACTGAGCCTCAAAGCAGTAGTAAGGAATAAATTCCTAACTACTGCTAATTCGCATCAGTTACACTCGCTATTACTCACACTATAGAATCCGATAGGCACTCCGTTTGACTGATTCAATCCTTTTCATTCAAACACTGGTGCTCATAACTTTTTGAAATACAACTAGGTGACTAAAAAAGAAAGGGGAGAAACCTCCGCCCTAAACAAAAAGAACTCCTGACGTGCAGGAGTTCTGGGATAGATTTTATTCTGGAGCGATGCTTTGGTGTTTTCTTGTAACGAGGATTTGAAGCGCCACTAGAATCACTAATGCGATAGAAATGGATTCTACTTTATGTGTTGTAATGATATTAAGAAATTCTAGAAAAGCTGTTACAAAACCTGGAATTTGGCCTTCACTAACTCGATTTCCAATACTTCCTCCAATTAATGCAGTAATCAAGCACACTAGAGCTAGGCCATAGATGCCTGTTTTTTGATTAAATTTATTAAGCACAATTCCAAGAACATTTGCGATTAGGTGAATGAGAACGACCTTAACGAAAAAGACTGCGATGCTAATCACAATATTTTCTGGATCAGATAAGTCTCCTAAGCGCGATTGAATGGTTACTGAACCCAATGAAACTCCATTTCTTAGTGGAATTAATAAGGCGTAAATGAGTGTGATGATTCCAGAATCGACAAGAGTTTGAATGAATAAGCTTTCGATTTGTTCTTTTCTTGTTAATCCTAATTGGCTTTCTAGGCGGAATTGTTCAACGATATAGCCAATTCCAATGATTAAGATAATCAATGCAATTTCATTATCGAAGTAAATTGGGAAATAACTACCGAATGTGCTAAAGTCCCCATTTGCAAAAATCTTCATTAAGAAACTTGTAATAATCCACCAAATTCCTAAGAACATTAAAATTGTTTTCCATCTTCTAGCTAATCCCATGCTGACAACTGATAATAAACGGTTCATCTTATTCATTCTCCTTTCGAGTGATTGAGATAAAGTAATCTTGTAATGTTAATGGAGAAAACTCTAATCCAGGTTGTGCTTCTCCAATAGCACCAATCACCACGCTTCTTGTAAAGTTTCCGATTTGTTCTGTTTCAAGTACTTTCTTATCGGCAACATATTCTTGTACCAATGAGGATGCACCACTTACGACGTATCCTTTACGAAGAATATCTTCGACCAACACTTCTTCTGTGACCAATCCGTCTTTAATAACAATCACTTTTTCTAAAATGGAAGCAACTTCTTCGATTAAATGCGTTGCGATGACAAATGTACGAGGACGGCGCGCATACGCTTCAAGCAACTTCTTATTGAAGATTTGGCGGTGGTTCGCATCAAGTCCAAGCACTGGTTCATCTAAGAAGATGTATTCGCTAGGGTTGGCAAGTGCTAGGATAATTTTCATGATACTTTTATACCCT
>CALALK010000047.1 GCA_937923125.1 uncultured Carnobacterium sp. | reverse complement strand
GGAATGAATTCCTACACCTCCTAATTCACATTTAATGCGTAACACGTTACTGCTATTATAGAATCCGTGAGCTCCTCTGGAATCTTATTTTTCTAAGGTTGATGCTAAATAAAAAACACAGATTAGGAGAAGTGCTAATCTGTGTTTTTAAACTTTTTATTGTGCGTATTTATCGCGGTACAATTCGATTAGCTCTTGCGCTAATAACTGTACGATTTCTGTTGAAGCCATTTGGTCTTCGGCATGCATGAACAGTAATGAAAATTCTGTTTTTTCTCCGCTCGCTTCTTTTTGAATGAGCTCTGCGTGAATTTTATGCGCCTCAACAAAGGCTTCTTCTGCTTCCACAAGTTTTGCTTTAGCATCTTCAAACAACCCTTTTTTAGCCGCTTGAATCGCTTCTACAAAAGAAGATTTTGCTGCACCACTATTGGCAATCAGCTGGAAACAGACTAACTCCATTTCTTCTGTCATATTATTCTCCTATCAATGCTAAGGCTTGATCTAATACTTTAGGGCCATTCATCATTCCGTAGTCACGCATATCGATGGCATCAACTGGAATATCTCCTGCGATTTCTTTTACTGCAGGTAACTCATAACGAATTTGTGGTCCAATAAGAATAACATCTGCTTCATGGATATTCTTTTTTGCTTCTGTAATGGATTTTGCTTCAATTGAGACTTCAATCCCACGTTCTGTCGCACTTTGTTGCATCTTTTTAACGAGCATACTTGTCGACATTCCCGCATTACATACTAATAAAATTTGTTTCATAATCTTAACCTTCCATTTCTTGTTCAACAACTTTGTCATGAACTTTGATAAATGGAATGTATAGAAGAACTCCAAGTGCAAAGATGACTAATTGAACGAGAATTGCTCTGAAGTCCCCTGCTGTTGCTAACCATGCATTTAAGAATACTGGTGTAGTCCAAGGAACTTGTACAAATGCTGGACTCATGAAGCCTGCAACTGTTGCTAAGTAGCTGATTAAAATACCAAGAGCTGGAGCTAAGATAAATGGAATCGCTAATGAAATGTTATAAACGATTGGGTAACCGAATAATACAGGTTCATTGATATTGAAGAGTCCAGGTCCAAATGATAATTTAGCCACGTTTTTAGAAGCAGCGTTGCGGCTTACTAAGAATGTTGCAACTAATAAACATAATGTAGATCCACTACCACCCATTAAAGCAAATGTTTGAACTTGAGATAAGTTGATGATGTGTGGAATCGCTTGTCCATTGTTTGCTGCAGCGATGTTTTCTGTAATGTTAATTAATAGTAATGGTTCTAGAATTGCACTGTAAATAACTGCTTGGTGAATACCAAATAGCCATAACATATTTCCTAGAGAGTAAATAATGATTACCCCAATTAAGCTTGTACCAATATGACGAATTGGTTCTTGGATGAAGACTGTAATAATTGAGATTAAGTTTGTTCCAAACATATTGAATAATAATGCTGAAACGACACCGAATAATGAAATAACTGTCATTACTGGAAGTAATACGCTAAATGATTTACCAACTGCTGGTGGAATGTTGTCACCAAGGTTAATTTGTAATGCTTTAACGTTTGATAACTTGATGAATAATTCTGTTGCAATAATCGCTACGATAACCCCAGCGAACATTGCACCTGTACCTGTGTTGTTAAATGAAAGAACACCTGAAATATTCACGGCATCTTTTGCTCCATCAGGAACTGCAGAAATTGTATTTGGCATCATAACAATTAAAGAAACTAATGATAGCATTGATGCTGCCAATGGGTTTTCGAAATCTCTGTTTTTCGCTAAGAAATAACCAACCATTACGGCAATAATAATACCTGAGATACTTAAAGTACCGTTTGCAATTGTAATTCCCCAATATTGGAATTTCGTTAATGTATCCCCTTGGAAAATCCACTTAAATACTGTGTTGTTCAAAAGAACAATTAAACCTGCCAAAATATATAATGGCATTACTGTCGCAAATGCATCTCTGAGGGTTTTTAAATGAATTTGGTTCCCCAGTCTACCTGCAAACGCGGCAAATTTATCAATAAATTTTGAGTCTTTCATCTGAATATCTCCTCTCTTTATTCCTCTACTTCTACTTCAAAGCCGTTATTGTCGCTGACGTTACGATACCATCTTCCACTACTCTTGATGGTTCTCTTTTGCGTTTCTAAATCTACAGAAATAAATCCGTAACGATTCTTATACGCATTATTCCAAGACCAGCAATCAAAAGCAGTCCATGTATGATATCCAAAACAACGACTACCTTCTTCAATCGCTTTATGTAGCCATGTTAGATGTTCTTCGTAAAATTCAATACGATACACATCATCAATGACTCCATTTTCTCCAATGAATCGTCCTTCGTTTTCAACACCCATTCCGTTTTCACTAATGAACCATGGGATATTGCCATATTCTTCCTTCACAATCATTGCAATGTCATAAATGGCTTTCGGGAAGATTTCCCATCCACGATATGGATTCATGCGACGCTCAGGCCATTCATACTCTTTGAAGTATTGGTCTGGCATCCAAGGTGTTTTGTACTCTTCGGGATTTGGTTGTGCCTGAACACGTTTTGGATGATAGTAATTCACCCCAAGAAAATCAACCGTATTTTCTCGAATGAGCTGCAATTCCTCTTCAGTATGACTCCATAACACGCCGTCCTCCTCTAGTCGTTTCACCAAGGTTTCAGGGAATGTGCCTTTCACCGCTGGATTTAAGAAGACTCTGTTAAAGAAATCATCTGTAAATTGACTTGCTGCTAAATCTTCTGGAGCATCACTTCTTGGGTAAGCAGGTGTCAAATTCAAAATAATCCCAATCTTGCCATCCAGTTTCAATGTACGATACAGCCCGATCACTTTGGCACTTGCAAGATTTAGATTATAAATCACTTGAACAGCTTCTTTCCCTTTCCCTTTTAGGTTTGGATAATGGAATGCATATAAGTATCCTGCTTCCGGAATGACCATTGGCTCATTGAAAGTTGTCCAGTATTTAATCTTGTCACCAAAGCATTCGAACGCTGTTTTGGCAAACTTCACGAACAAATCGACTACATACTTACTTTCCCAACCACCATATTTTTGAAGCAATTCAACTGGCATATCGAAATGATGTAAATTCAACACAAGTTCAATATCGTTTTTCTTTGCTTCTTCAATAACCGCGTTGTAAAATTCCACAGCCTTTGGATCGGCTTCACCCGTTTCGAAGTCCTTAATCAAACGGCTCCATTGAATCGAAGTTCGGAATGAATTAAATCCAATCTCCTTCATCAATCGAAAATCTTCAGGATACGTATGATAAAAATCACTCGCCACATCTGGCCCGACACCATTAAAGAAAGCTTCTGGAGCAGTTCTAAACCAATAATCCATCACATTTTCATGCGCCTTGTCAAATTGTCCTTCAGTCTGCGGTCCACTCGAAGCAGCACCCCACCAGAACCCTTGAGGGAAACTCAATTGTTTCTTCATAATTAACCTCCTTTCTGTAAGCTTTTTCACATATAGTATATCACATTTTATTTATTTGTCTAGACAATATATAAAAATAGTATTCAAAATATCGTTTTTGCCTATTCATACTTCATTTGTTATAATATAGCTAGTTTAGAGAAAGGATGACATTCGATGAGCGTAAAGTATTTACAGATTTATCATGCGATTCGTGAAAAGATTTTAAGTAACGAATACGCCATTAACCAACAATTACCCGATGAAATTACATTAACGAAAGAATTTAATAGCAGTCGAATGACGGTCAAAAAAGCGCTAGACTTACTTGTTTCTGAAGGACTCATCTTCAGAAAACGCGGTCAAGGTACCTTTGTCCTCTCTCGCGGCACGTCTAAGCGAAAACTTATCGTTCCAGAACGAGACATTAAAGGACTGACAAAGATTTCTGAGGATGCACGTTCTACAGTTGAATCAAAAATTATTCATTTTAAATTAGAGTTTGCTTCCGAATTCCTTGCAGAAAAATTACAAGTACCGCTGCAAAGTCCTGTTTATAATATTCATCGCCTTCGCATCATCGACGGTAAACCGTATGTATTAGAGCAAACCTATATGAGTACGAGCGTCATTCCAGGAATTACTGAAGAAGTTCTATTAGACTCTATTTATCAATATATCGAAGGTAAACTAGGCTTACGCATCGCGAGTGCCACAAAAATCTTGCGTGCAGCGCCAAGTTCTGAAGATGAACAAAAATACTTACAATTACTTCCAACAGAACCTGTCTTTGAAGTAGAACAAGTGGCCTATTTGGATAATGGAACTCCCTTTGAATACTCAATTAGCCGTCACAGATACGATTTATTTGAATTCAACTCATTTGCACTAAGACATTCATCATAGGAGGCACATTATGACAAAACCAATCTTTTTAAATGCCGTACTTCAAGAGAAAATTTGGGGTGGGACAAAATTGCATTCGCTCTTTAACTTCACTCTCCCTTCTGACAAGACCGGTGAAGCGTGGATTATTAGCGCGCATCCAAATGGGATTTCAACGATAAAAAGCCCTGCAGAATATGCAGGACTTGGGTTAGATGAACTCTATAAAACACATCCAGAACTCTTCAATGGACAACAATTGGCAAGCTTCCCTCTTCTCATTAAGTTGCTAGATGCTTCTGATGACTTATCGATTCAAGTGCATCCCGATGACGAATATGCGCTAGAACATGAAGGCGAATATGGGAAAAATGAATGCTGGTATGTCGTTCAAGCTGAACCAGGAGCGAAAATTGTATACGGACATACGGCGATGACTCCTGAAGAATTTGCAGAGAAAATCGACAATGAAGCTTGGAGCGACCTATTTACCGAAGTTCCTGTTAAGGCTGGAGACTTCTTCGATGTTCCAAGTGGGACGATTCACGCCATTGGAGGCGGTATTGTGATTCTTGAGACGCAACAAAATTCAGATACCACTTATCGCGTCTATGACTACAACCGCACCGACGATGCTGGAAATCCTCGTCCACTGCATATCCAACAAACAAAAGACGTGACGACGATTCCGCACAGTGTCCCAACGACGAATCAGCAAGTAATGACAACGGAGACTGGAACAAGAACGACTTTTGTGGAAAACAAGTTCTTTACGGTTTGGAAATACGATATTGATGGTGACTACAGCGATGCACTCTCTTCTACTTATCACCTTGTAACGGTGTTAGACGGAAAAGGAACGCTCACAGTCGACGGAACAATATATCCAATCGAAAAAGCAGATTCCTTTATTCTGCCTTCAGGAACACCAACACTCCAAGTTAACGGATCTGTTCAACTGATTGTCTCTCAATCGAACCAATAATAGTAAACGCAAAAAGGTCAGCAAGAATTTTCCTTGCTGACCTTTATTTTTATGCATTCAATTGTTTTGTAATGTCTACGATTTCGTCGATTAATCCACCGATTGTTGCAATCGTATCTTTAAGCGGTGCATCTGTTGAGACATCCACGCCTGCTGCTTTCGCAAGCTCTTCTGCGCTCTTTGTTCCGCCCATCTTCAAGACTTCCACCCAAGTGTTTGCGACACTTGAATCTTTTTGAATCATCTTCGCCACTTGTGTACCAATCGTTAAACCAGCTGAGTAAGTGTAAGAATAAAGTCCCATGTAATAGTGCGGTTGACGCATCCAAGTTAACTCTGCCCCTTCTGTAAGTACCACTTCTGGTCCCCAGAATTTAGCCAATGTTTCTCTGAATAAATCGTTTAACGTATCGGCATCCAAGCTCTTACCTGCATCCACTAAGCGGTATACTTCGCGTTGGAAGTACGCTTCTAATAAGTGAGTGACAAAGTTGTGGTAATAAGTTTTGGCCACCATTTGAGAAATAATCCAACGTTTCATACGTAGGTCATCGCCTGCTTTGTTCTTCAAGTAGTACTCAACCAATAATTCGTTCGTTGTTGATGGAGCTTCTACAAAGTACATGCTTGGACGACCATCGAGGATATTTTGGTTTTTGTACGCTAATTGGAAGTGCCCTGCGTGTCCTAATTCATGCGCTAGTGTCATACAGTCATTCATATCTTCTGTAAAGAACATTAAGATAAATGAGTTTGCTCCATAAGGTGATGAACAGAACGCACCCGTGCGTTTACCAATTGTTTCAGCGTAGTCAATCCAACGGTTATCGAAGGCTTCTTTCATAATCTTGAGGTAATCTTCCCCTAGTGGTTCTAATCCTTCTAAGATATATTGTTTTGCTTCGTCATACGTTACTTTGGCTGCATAAGTTGGATCCACTTCTAGTTTCAAGTCTTCATAGCGTACTTCGTCTAATTGATAGATTTCTTTCAATAGGCGTGCGAATTTACGCATATGTGGCGCTAATTCTTCCATGATGACATCGATTTGGCGGTCGTATAATTCACGAGACACTTTTTGACGGTCTAGTAAGTAGTCAAATACTGAATCAAACCCACGCAATGTTGCCATTGTTTTTTCTTTTTGAATTTGTATATTATACGCTGAAGCAGTGCTATGTTGGTATTTGCGTAATGTGTCGCTAAATACTTTGAACGCTTCACGACGAATCGCTGTATTTGGTTCAGATTGCATACGGCCTTCAAAGCTGTTGTATGTCATCGGAATCACTTGTCCGTCTGCTTCCACGTCTGGGAAATGAATATCTTTGAATTTAATATCGTTGTACGCTTGGTAACCAGCATCTAATGTATTTCCTAGAGCAGCTAGAGTTGCTTCTACGTCTTTTGATAATAAATGTTTTTTATCTTCTAAGAGACGTTCGATATATAAGGCGTCTTCCTTATTCGCGCGCGCTTCTTCTAACACGGCATCATCCAATTGGCTTAATTCAGATTCAAAGAAACTTAATTTGGCATCTAATCCTGCTAACACTGTACGTGTTTGTGCAGAACGTGTTTGTGCTTCTTTATCTTTCGTATTGGCACTGACTGCTAAATTACAATAAGCAGAAACTTTTCCGCGAAGTTCTAATAATTCACGGTATGTTGCTAAACCAGCATTCACTTGAGGTGCTGTTGTAATTTTCCCTTCGTATTCTTTTTGGAAAGCATTCACTTTTCCTTTAAGGTCTTCTAACGCTTCGTTAAAAGCTTCTTCTGTTTCAAACAAATGCGTTAAGTCCCATGTTTGATTTACATCTACTTGACTTCTTTCAATCATATTCTCACTCCACTTTCTAAAGTCGTACTCTCATTGTACCACAGTTTTCATTTAATTTTCAGAAAACTTTAATGATAAACAAAAAAAGTGTTACAGCCCTTCGACTGTAACACTGATTCATGTTGATTATTGTAACGCTCCGATTGCACGAGCGATTTCTTCATTAGAGCTTCCTGGTTTAATTTCGAAAGTACCAGTCCAGATCTTATCAGCAATGTTTTTTGATGTTAAGTAATCTACGAACTCTTTAGCACTCTTAACTAAGCCTGCTTTTTCTAATTTGTCGGCAACATCATTTGATGATTCGCCTTCTTCAACTGTAATAGATACAGGTTTTGAAGATTGTGTAGTTGCTGCTTCAGTTGTTGAAGCTTGTGAAGTAGCTTTAGCACTTGATGTAGACGCTTGGCTACCAGATTCTTTTTCAGCTAATAAAGACTCGTAAGCGGCTTTATAGCTTGCTTCATTTGCTCCTTCAGAAACGATTGGCAAATTCACTGCATCTAATTGGCTCTTTAATGATTGTGGTACAAAAGGCCAAATCACAGTAACCAATGCTAAAATTAACGCTGCTAATAAGAAGCCCATTCCTAAAGAACGAAATTTCGTTTTACTCATGTTCTTCCTCCTTAATTTGCATCTGCTTCAAAATAATTATCGATTACCAATTGTACTGTTGAAACAGGTACGTTTAATTGTTCAGAAATTGATTCTACTGAATTACCGTGGCTGAATAATGTAATGATTTGTTGTTTCGTTACATTGTGTAAGCGACCAGATTCTTCTGCAGTTGCTTCTTCCACTGCTTCTGTTTCTTCAGCTACTGGTTCTGGTTTTTCAGCTACACGAACTTCTGCTGTTTTTGCAGCGCGAACTTCTTCATAAGTTGGTTCAACTGATGGTCCTTTGTATACAGTTGTTCCTTCTAATTCTTGAATTTTTTTCTTTAATGAATATACTTCACGGTTTAATTCTAATAAACCTTCAGCTAATTCATCGATTTCTTCTTCATTGTGGTTATCCTTTAAGAATAGTGAAATGAATAAGAAAAATACTGCTAATGCTAATAACGCGAGAACTACGACCCATACGTGCATTTTTTCACCTCATTAAATATTATTTTTTTCCTTTCATCCTATTTTAAATAATGTTAGCCAAAATATCAAGGTTCACGGCGAAGTTTATCATTTTGTTAACGAATTGAAACATTACACAAACCACTTGAAACACAAAAAATCTTTACCCTCCAGTCCTTATTCAGGAATAAAAGGTAAAGATTTCTATCATTATTAACCGCGCATTTCTTCCTTCACTCGTTTTTCTTTTTGACTTAAAACGAGTAAGTTTTCGCGGAGTTCTTGTTCCATTTGCGTCAATTCGTATTCGGCTTTTCTACGTTTTTGACGGCCTTCTTGTTGAATAAGAATCGTTTCTTCTAATGTTTCAATCAAGTCTTGTTGTGTCTTTTGAAGGGTTTCAAGATCGATAATACCGCGTTCATTTTCACGAGCTGTTTCAATTGTTGAAATCTTCAACATTTCAGAGTTCTTTTGAATCAATTGATTTGTCGTTTCAGACACTTGACGTTGCGCTGTCACGGCATCCTTTTGACGAAGCAATGTCATCGCAATGGCAATTTGGTTCTTCCATAAAGGAATCGTTGTCGTAATAGAAGATTGAATTTTTTCCGCCAATGTTTGGTTCGTATTTTGAATCAAGCGAATTTGTGGCGCTTGTTGGATGGTCATTTGACGCGTCAATTTCAAGTCATGATTTCTCTTTTCAAGACGATCTAAGAATTGATGTAAGTCGTTGACCACTTGCACATCCATTTGGTCTCCGGACTCTTGCGCCTTTTGCATCGCTTCAGGAATGAGTTTTTGTTGCAACTCTTCAATCTTCAATTCCCCAGCAGCGATATAAATACTTAATGCCTCGAAGAATTCCTTATTGCGTTGGTACAGTTGCTCGAGCGACAAGTTGTCGTTTAATAACCCATTCTTTTCATGGTCTAATCGCACAGCAATCTTATCCACTTGAGAACCGACTTCTTGGTATTTCAATTGCATTTCGTAAATCGACTTCTTCACGCGCCCAAAGATTTTACGGAAGATGTTCGAATCTTGTGCCATAAGGTCGTTCGGGTTAGTCTCATTGAGTCGCATCATCAACTCATTAAGCGTATCGCCAATTTCTCCTGTATCTTTATTTTGCACATGAGCCAGCATCGAATGAGAGAATTCACCAAGTTGCTTTTGCGCTCCAGCACCATAACTAATGATGGCCTGCATATTCTTTTCATCGATTTGTTTTGCAAGAGCACGTGCTTGTTCTTGTTGTTTTTCTGGCAAAGTATCTACCAGCGCACGTTTTGCATCTAGTTCTTCTTGTGGAAAATCACTTGCCACATCTTGCAATGTCGTATTTTTTACTACGTCTTCTCCAAATGGGTTTTGAATGAGTGCATCCACCATTGATTTTTGTTCAGTCATTATTCTCTACTCCTTTATCGTACGATTCACGTAATCCATCTCTGCTTCAGATTTTTTAATCTTATCTTCTTGGAAATGTAAGTAATCCTCTTCCAGCGTTGCACAGACGAGATCGATTTTTTCTCCTAATTCTTGTAGCGTTTGATACGTTTCGCTGCCTTTTACTGGTTGTTCACTCAATTCTTTGTAA
>CALALK010000046.1 GCA_937923125.1 uncultured Carnobacterium sp. | reverse complement strand
AAAAACAAAATGATTAGGCATGTATTATCACTTTTAGCCGTAGTCATTTCTGGTTTTCTACAGGCGTTTACGCTAAAAGTATTTATTCAACCATCGAATCTTTTGTCTAGTGGATTCCTTGGAGTATCGATTTTAATGAATCAAATTGCAGAACTATTTGGAGTCGAATTATCGATTTCTATGTTACTGATTATGCTCAATATTCCAGTTGCAATTTTATGCTACCGTGGAATCAGCGCACGATTTACTTTTTATTCAATTTTACAAGTATTTGTGGGAAGTTTCTTTATCCGCGTGCTGAATTTTGAACCATTATTTGTGGATGATACAATGCTGAATGTGATTTTTGGTGGGGTATTAAATGGTCTATATGTTTCACTAGCCTTGAAAGGAAATGCTTCTACTGGTGGGATGGACTTTATAGCCTTATACGTTTCAAATCGTAACGGGAAAACGATTTGGCAAGAAGTCTTCCTATTTAATACAGCGTTACTGCTGATTTTTGGTGCCTTATTTGGTTGGAAACATGCAGGGTATTCTATTATCTTCCAATATATTTCAACAAAAGTTATTAGCACCTTCCACCAACGTTATCATAAAGTTACGTTGCAAATTACAACGCGTTATGGTGAAGACGTCATGGATGCTTATTTAAAGACAGTTCGTCATGGGATATCATGCGTGGAAGCCATTGGTGGATTTAGTCGAGAAAGAATGTACTTACTACATACGGTACTGTCTTCGTATGAAGTTATTGATGCGGTTGCTGTGATTAAGGAAGCGGATCCGAGGGCAATTATTAATCAGATTAGTACAGAAAACTTTTATGGACGATTCCATAGGGAACCAGAATAAGGAGGATTTTAATTGGATAAATATTTAAACAAAGATACATTAAAATCCTTCATCTTGGTTACATTAGGTTGTTTCTTATTTTCATACACGGTTAACGCTTTTATCATTGCTAACCACTTTGGTGAAGGTGGGATTACTGGGGTTACTTTGTTAGGGTATTATACATTACAAATTGACCCAGCCTTATCCAACTTAATTTTGAATGGATTTTTATTAATCGTTGGTTATCGTTATCTTGAAAGAAAAACAATGATTTATACTGTGTTGGCAGTTATTGAATTACCAACTTTCATAAAAGTGACGCAAGACTGGCCGGTATTCGTTCCAGAAAACCTAGTTGTTGCTGGTGTGGCAGCAGGAGCGTTGGTAGGTGTGGCATTAGGTCTCGTTATTCTAGGAAAAGGAACAACAGCAGGAACTGATATTATCGCAATGATGATGCATAAATATTTAGGGTGGAGCGTATCGTCTTCATTACTGATGATTGATTTCATTATTGTAACACCACTTGCTTTTGTCATTGGTCTTGAAAAAGCTGTTCTCACATTAATCATGTTATTTATCGCAAGTAAAGTAATTAACTTTATTTTAGAAGGTTTTAATCCTCGTAAAGCGATTATGATTATTTCAGATAAATATGATGAAATTGGGCAACGAATCCAGATGGATTTAGATCGTGGAATTACAGTGTTGGATGGACACGGCTTTTACTCAAAAGAGAAGAGACAAGTGTTATACGTTGTTGTCAGTCGTCAACAATTGATGCCAGTTCAACGAATTATTCACGAGTATGATCCAGAAGCGTTTGTAATCATCACAGACGTGAACCAAGTTATTGGAGAAGGATTTACATTCTATCTCGATGATAACGGAAATAAATTACATCATTAAAAAGGAGAGAAAAATGAAATTTAGAAGTTCTTTGGGATTATTAGCAGGGATTTTATTATTAAATGGGAATTCAGTTTTAGCGCAAGAAGTTGAACCAACTACTGAAGTAGCTCAGTCAACTACACAAGTGGAAACTACGCAGACTACTGAAAAGGAAGAAAGTACAACAGAAGAAGTGACTACACAAACTCAGGAAGTAACGACGGAAACTTCTACAACAGAAGCTCCAAAGTATACTGGGTGGGTACAAACTTCAGATGGTAATTGGTATTTTTATAATGCTGACCACACAATGCTCACTTCAAGCTGGAAAGGTGACTATTACTTAGAAGCTGATGGGAAAATGGCTACAAGTAAATGGGTAGACAACTATAAGTATTACGTCGATGGTTCTGGTAAATGGGTCCCAGGAAAGGTTAAGAAATCTGGATGGGTCAAAGAAGGCGGTTATTGGTATTTTTACCTAGAAGGTGAAGAGTTACTTCGTAATAACTGGAAAGGCAGTTATTATCTTGGTGCCGATGGAAAAATGGCAACGGAGAACTGGGTAGATGACCATAAATATTATGTAGACAAAAACGGTGCTTGGGTTCCAAATCGTGTGAAATCTGCTTGGGAAAAGATTGATGGGATTTGGTATTACTACGAAAACGGACAACCCGTTAAAAATGTCTGGAAAGGGAACTATTACCTTCAAGAAGACGGTACGATGGCTACCAATAAATGGGTTGAAGATTACCGTTATTATGTTGGTGCCGATGGTTACTGGGTAAAAGATAAAAAACTCAAGAACGGTTGGGTTAAAGAAAATGGTACTTGGTACTACTATGAAGGTAAAGAAGAGCGTGTGAAAAATGAATGGCGTGGAAACTATTATTTAGGTTCTACTGGTGCCATGGTTACAAATCAATGGGTTGATAACGACAAGCATTATGTAGGTGAAGATGGCGCTATCGTTCCAGCTGCGATTAAAGGGAAAGATGGCTGGATTCAAGAAGCTGATGGTACATGGTATCATTTTAAAAACGGCATTCCAACACGTAATAAATGGGTAGGAGACTACTATTTATTGGCAGATGGTAAAATGGCGACAAATCAATGGGTTGACAACTATCGCTATTACGTAGGGGCTGACGGAGCTTGGCTACCGAACCCATCTTCTAAAGGAAACCAAAAAGAGATTCTTTTAGATTTAGCACGTGGATATATCGGTGTTGAACAATTTGATAGCCGCCACAATACGATGGTAAGTATTTATAATTCTGGAAAGAGTAGTTATAGTGGTTACCGTGTAAGTACCTATGATGACTGGTGCGATATCTTTGTTTCATCAATGTATCAACATAGCGGACTAATTGACTTAATTGATAAAGAAGCTTATGTTCCTCAGCATATTCTCTTGATGAAGAATAAAGGTATTTGGATTGGAAAAACAACCCCACAACCAGGAGATGTGATTACATTTGACTGGAACATTGACGGTGTAGCCGATCATATTGCCATTGTTGAAAAGGTAGAAGGCGATAGAGTGATTACGATTGAAGGGAATACAAGTGATCGTAATTATGATGAATCTAAAGTAGTTCGTAAATCACATAAATTGAACGCTCGATATATTATTGGGTATAGTCGTCCACAATATAAATAATTAGGATAAAAAGCTAATCATTTGTGATTAGCTTTTTTTCTTTCTGAGTTAGGAAATGAAACCGATAAAAAACAATTTTAAAGGTTAAGATTTCTTTAAGTAGATGCGTTGTTGTGGTAAAATAAGTTAAATCATAAAAGCGATTTAATTTAAATAAAGGAGGTAGCTTTATGGTAGGAATTATCATTGCAAGTCACGGTGAATTTGCAGATGGTATTAAACAATCAGGTTCAATGATTTTCGGGAATCAAGAAAAAGTTGAATCTGTTGTTTTTATGCCTAGCGAAGGACCTGAAGACTTACAAAGAAAACTGCGAGAAGCAGTTGAAAAGCTAGATACTGAAGAAATTCTATTTCTAGTAGACTTATGGGGTGGAAGTCCATTCAACCAAGCGAATATCTTGTTTGAAGAAGATCCAGAACACCGCGCAATCGTAGCAGGATTAAGCTTGCCGATGTTAATTGAATCATACGCTAGCCGTTTTTCAATGAATACATCTCATGAAATTGCAAAAGCAATTGCTCCAACAGCAATTGAAGGTGTGAAGATTCGTCCAGAATCTCTTCAACCTGAAGAGAAAAAAGAGGAGAAAGCAGAATCTGCTGCTCCAGTTTCAACAGGGGCAATCCCAGAAGGAACTGTTATCGGGGACGGTAAAATTAAATTTGTTCTAGCACGTGTGGATACTCGTCTATTACACGGACAAGTAGCAACAAGCTGGACAAAAGCAACAAATCCAAATCGTATCATCGTTGTTTCAGATAAAGTTGCAAAAGATGATTTACGTAAAAAATTAATCGAGCAAGCTGCTCCACCTGGAGTTCGTGCTCACGTTATTCCACTTAAAAAATTAGTGGAAGTATATAACGACCCTCGTTTTGGGGATACAAAGGCATTATTATTATTCGAAACACCTCAAGAAGCTCTTGAAGTGATTGAACAAGGTGTTAAAATTGATGAATTGAATATTGGTTCAATGGCGCACTCAGTTGGTAAAGTTCAAATTAGTAATGCATTATCTGTGGACCAAGATGATGTAGAAACTTATAAGAAACTTCGTGACTTAGGCGTGAAGATGGATGTTCGTAAAGTAGTTTCTGACTCTCCAGCGGATATCTTTAAATTAATTGAAGCAAAGTCTAATGAAGGCTTAAAACTATAACAAAAAGATAGGAGATTATTATGGATTTTAATGCAATTCAAATTATTTTAGTCCTAATTGTCGCATTCTTAGCTGGTTTGGAAGGAATCTTAGATGCATTCCAATTCCATCAACCAATTATTGCATGTACATTAATTGGACTTGCAACAGGGCACTTAACGGAAGCTATTGTTCTTGGTGGTGCATTACAAATTATTGCACTTGCTTGGGCTAACGTTGGGGCTGCAGTTGCACCAGATGCTGCCTTAGCATCAGTAGCTTCAGCTATTATTTATATCAAAGGGAATGACTTCTCTGATGCTGGTCGTAACTTAGCGATTGGTACTGCAGTTACTTTAGCAACAGTTGGTCTTGTATTAACAATGGTTGTACGTACTTTAGCAGTTGGTTTAGTTCACAGAGCAGATGCTGCAGCTGAAAAAGGAGACTTTAGAGGAGTAGCCTTCTGGCACTATGTATCATTATCAATGCAAGGTTTACGTATTATGATTCCAGCAGGAGCACTTCTATTCGTTTCTTCAGAAGTGGTTCAAGGCTACTTAAAATTAATTCCAGAGTGGTTTGCAAACGGTATGACAATTGGTGGTAACATGGTTGTAGCTGTAGGGTTAGCAATGGTTATTAACTTAATGGCTTCAAAAGAAACATGGCCATTCTTCTTCATCGGTTTTGCAATTGCTCCATTAAATGAATTAACATTAATTGCTACAGGGGTTATCGCATTAAGCTTAGCATTTATTTATTTAAACTTATCAAACAACAGCGGAAATGGTTCTGCGGGTGGAAATTCTGGTTCAGGAGACCCACTTGGCGACATTTTAAATGACTATTAAGGAGAGTGAATGACATGACAGAGAAAAAAGTATCTTTAACTAAAAAAGACCGCTTAAGCGTTATGCTACGTTCACAATTCTTACAAGGTTCTTGGAACTACGAACGTATGCAAAATGGTGGTTGGGCGTTCTCGCTTATTCCAGCATTGAAAAAATTATATCCAAATCCAGAAGATTCAAAAGCAGCGTTAAAACGTCACTTAGAATTCTTTAATACACACCCATATATCGCTTCACCAATTTTAGGGGTAACATTAGCATTGGAAGAAGACCGTGCAAATGGTGCGCAAATTGATGACGCAACAATTCAAGGGGTTAAAGTTGGGATGATGGGACCTCTAGCAGGTATCGGTGACCCAGTATTCTGGTTTACAATTCGTCCTATTTTAGGAGCGATTGCTGCAGGGTTAGCTGCAACAGGTTCAATCATTGGACCATTGTTCTTCTTCATTGTTTGGAACTTAATCCGTATCGCATTCATGTGGTCTACACAAGAATTAGGATACCGTCAAGGTTCTGAAATCACAAAAGACTTATCAGGTGGTATTTTACAATCTATTACAAAAGTATCTTCAATCGTGGGGATGTTTGTAATGGGGATCTTAGTACAACGTTGGACAAGTATGAAATTCCCACTTGTCTTAACAAGTGTTTCGTTGAAACCAGAGCAATATATTCAATTACCTGGAGCAGATGACGTTGTTACTGGAGGCCAATTAGGAGATATTGTTACTAAATTACTAGGTGGTAAAAACTTATCACCAGAAGCTGTGACAACACTTCAAGACAACTTAAACAAGTTGATTCCAGGGTTAGCAGCATTACTATTAACATTCTTTGTAATGTGGTTATTGAAGAAAAATGTAAAACCAATTTACATTATCTTTGGGCTATTTGCATTAGGTATTTTAGCTGGATTAACAGGAGTAATGGCTCCTTAATAGAGAGGATTGGAGAGTAGACTATGGTTGTATCGTTAAATACAAAAGCCATTTATAGAACCAAAGCAAACCTATTTAATGGGGGCTTTGGATATACCAATGGGGATATTCTGATTGGAGATCGTGCTTTTGAATTTTACAATCGTCAAAATCCAGAAAGCTATCTTCAAATTCCTTGGGAAGAAATTAAACTGGTAAGAGCTCATGTTATGTTTAAAGGAAAGTTTATTCGTGCGTATTTCATCGACACGAATTCCTCTCAAACATTCCAGTTCGTATCTAAAGATTCTGGACGTACTCTAAAAGTGATGCGGGAATTTATTGGGAACGATAAAATCGTTAAGACAGAGCCGTTAATCAGTTTTAAAAAACTTTTCAAAAGATAAAGAAAAGGCGAATGTGTAAAACATTCGCCTTTTTATTTTTGATGGATATGAGTAACAATAAATGGATAGTGATCTAAAGAGATATTTAAACCAACTTTATCATATATGATAAATTCACCATCCGTTTGTGCTTTAATAGGTTCATTGATTTGAATACGCGCAGAAGTACAATTATATTTTTGTAAGTTATTAGGAAAATGCTTAAAGTGAGTTCCGTTGGTTAGAATAAACGGGAAGGCTTTAAGTATGGTAAATGCACTTACTTTTCGCGCAATCACTATTTCAAAAG
Organism: uncultured Carnobacterium sp.; assembly: GCA_937923125.1. Taxonomy (GTDB): domain Bacteria; phylum Bacillota; class Bacilli; order Lactobacillales; family Aerococcaceae; genus Granulicatella. Next base: position 2,881 of record CALALK010000046.1, on the reverse strand, counting down.
AATGATTTCCTTGTTTGGCTGTTGGAACAAAACGAATCCCACCACCGAAGTAGGAATGATTAAATGCTCCTACAAGCAGATTATCGGTCACAGTGAAACTTTCGGTGTTATCAACAGTGATTATTGCTTCAAACTCTCTTCGTTCTCTAAAAGCCTTTAAAATGGGTGTGAGATAAGATGCTTTTTTTATGCCGTTGGATTCAAGAACGGCTTGACGTTGGTGCTGATTGAGTTCACAAATAGCCGCATCGATTCCGAATCCAAGGGAATTTAATGCAACGCCTGACTTTCCTGAATATTTTTCATGGTAGGAGAGAAATTCCAAATCTACGGTTGGTGCTGCTTGAAGATTTAAGACAAACTGCTCAGCATCATGAATCAGATTCATTTCTCGTGAAAAGTCATTTCCCGTTCCTGCTGGTAAGTAGGAAAGTGGGACAATGAGCTGATGCTGTTTCAAATATTGTAAGGCTTCATTCAGTGTTCCATCTCCACCAATAATGACGACTTTAGTGTGCTCATTTCTTTCTGGTAAATGCTTTTCAAGAAGCTCAGGTAGTTCACCAGCTCTTTGTGTTTGGAATAGCTTAAAATGGATACTATGTTTTGTACAAGCTTCCACAATTTGATTAATTTGAAGTTGTCCAGAGTGGCTTCCAGACATTGGATTCCCAAAAATAAATAAATTCATGATTAACATCCTTTCAATTGCCACTATTATAGCATAAAAGTAATGGAAATAGAGTGCATTTTTTTCGGAATGCCGTATAATAGAGACGAGGTGAAAGTATGGCAAATGATTTTTTTGAACACGTATTAAATCCAACATGGAAAAATTTACCACTTGAATCGAAAGAGGTAGTCTTTCGAAATGTATTAAGATTTTTTGTAAATCCAATGTCAACGATTGAAAATTTAAGAGCCGTTAAATTTGAATTTGGCGGGATTACGAACGAAACTTTTGAAGTTACTATTGATGGAAGAGAGTTTGTCTTTGTTCCTGGTCAAAATGAAGTTATTTTAGGATGGGATAGTGGTCTTTCTGGATTGTCAGGACTAGACTGTAGTGAAGAACGTCAAGAGCTTCGTTATGCCTTTAAACGGTATTTAAATCAACATCTAACTGGCTTTATGTTTTTGAATCAAGATGTTCAAGAAAAAGACTTATCGAGTGAAAAATTGACGACTCAAATCGTTGAAGATGGCATTAATTTGATGACCTCTGAATTAAGAAAGGTCGATATTCCAGCGATGTTAGTCGAAAAGAAACCGAATTTTGTGGGACTACGCTTTATCGGAAACTATTCTGTGGTCACAGGACAACTCACAGGTGCTGAAGAACCTTCACCTGAAACACTTGAGATTTTAGAAGAAGCGGTGACTCCAGATAATTCAATGGAAGCTTTATTCCAAGATTTTCCAAGAGCGGTACGTGTAGATCGGTATTTTATGCAACAAGACATTAAGAATCCTGATAATTTCAGCTGCTACGTTGCAGATCCGTTAGGTTATGAAGAAGCTCGTAAAGAAATTGAACGTACTGGGATGGGCCTCTTAAACGAAGATGAGTGGGAGTATTGCTGCGGTAGTGGTACTCGTCGTCTCTTTAAATGGGGAAATCAGTTGCATCGTTCTCTTATTCAAGATGAAGCGAATTCTCCTTTATGGAATGAAAATATGTTTGGATTGGAAATCGCAAATGCAGAATTCGGCCCAGAATTAATAGAGGGTAGACCTTATACCAAAGGAGCATGGCTTGAAGAAAACTTCAAAGCACCAGTGTTAAACTTATTACCGTTATCGTCTTATTATTCAGTGAATTTACCGTTATTAGTCGATCCAAACGGCCATCTTGCTGCAGGATATTATTGCGCAAGACGTGCCATTCGAGTTGAAATGTAATGATGAAATCAGTCACAGTTGTGGCTGATTTTTTAAATATTTATTAAAGTCAAAAAAAGTCAAACAAAAGTATTGACCTTTCCTGACTAAAGGTGTATACTTTAATCATGGTCAAGAGACCACAAAAGGAGGAATGAAGATGAATATTGAAAAAATGACTACAACAATGCAACAAGCATTAGGCCAAGCGCAACAAATTGCGATGGTCCGTAAACATCAAGAAATTGATATTCCTCATTTATGGAAAGTATTTATGGAACCAAATCACTTTGCAAGAAATTTATATAGTGATTTACAAGTGAATGACAAAGAATTTGAGGAATTAATTGATAAAGAATTAGACCGTATTTCTGTAGTGGAAGGACAAAATGTCCAATATGGTCAAAGTATGAGTCAAAACTTATATCGACTCTTTACAGAAGCTGAAAAGATTAGAGAAAGCTTTAAAGACGATTACTTATCTACAGAGGTAGTTGTACTTGCGTTGATGGAACTACAAAATCATCCATTGACTCGTTATTTAGTACAACATCACGTAACAAAAGAAAATTTGAGAGCTCGTATTGAAGAGCTAAGAGGAGGAGAGCGTGTGACTAGTCAAAATCAAGAAGAACAATATGAAGCATTATCAAAATATGCACGTAATTTAAATGAAGCAGTTCAATCTGGTAAACAAGATCCAGTCATTGGACGTGACGAAGAAATTCGAGATGTAATTCGTATTTTATCTCGTAAAACTAAAAACAACCCTGTCTTAATCGGGGAACCTGGTGTTGGTAAAACGGCTATCGTTGAAGGATTAGCACAACGTATCGTTAAAAAGGACGTACCGGAAAACTTAAAAGACAAATTAATCTACTCATTAGATATGGGTGCTTTAATCGCGGGGGCAAAATACCGTGGTGAATTCGAAGAACGTTTGAAAGCCGTTCTTAAAGAAGTAACCAAATCAGAAGGACGCATCATCTTATTCATCGAT
>CALALK010000045.1 GCA_937923125.1 uncultured Carnobacterium sp. | reverse complement strand
TTCACATCGGTTACAACCGCCACTATTCCTACTATAGAATCCGTGGATTTTAGGCTCATTGAACTTATGGATAAATTGCTTTTCCTTTATTTTGCCGAATTTCAAAGTAACGAAGATTTTTTTGAAAAAAAGAAGAGTGTGCGGACTTTTTGGATTCTGCTTCTAGAAAGAGGTGTTGGAAAGAGGAATAGGTCTTAGGGACAGCTAGGGGAACGGGGAGAGTGCTGGGACGATGGTGCTGAAAAAAGGACGATAAAAAAGCCCTCATCCGAATGGAGAGGGCTTGGGGTTAGTTTGTGTAGTAAAGGTTTGTGCCAGCAAATTGTGGTTCGCAAGTCGCCATCACTCCTAGGCTTCGGAAGGTTTCTTCGTCGGCTTTTTGAAGGATGACGGTGCTGTGTGCTTGTAAGTGGCGCAAGTTTTGTAATTGATTTTTGGCAGCTTCTGCGGCAGGGTTAGTGACTGCTGAGATGCTGAGTGCGATGAGCACTTCTTTGCTATCGAGTGAGCGGCGTTGGTGTTTTAGAACGTCGCTTCCGAGTTGGCCAATCGCATTTAAAATCACAGGTGGTAATAAATGGATGGAGTCACCAATTTCTGCTAATTCTTTAATGCAGTTGAGTAGGCAGGCTGCGCTGGCTGTCATGGTATCCGATTGTTTTCCTGTAATGATTTTGCCAGTTGGAAGTTGTAAGGCTACTACGGGAACTTTGGCTTCGGCTTCTTTTTCAAGAGCGGCTTTTACAACTGGACGGTCTTGTGGAGAGAGTCCACTTTCTTCCATGATGTACTTGCCACGTTGAGCTGCTTCCAGCGTTCCGATGCCTCGTTTGTAGTCGCATTGGCCTGCGTAGTAACGGCGGATAATTTCTTGGTTAGAAGCTTCGCAAACGACTTCATCATCAGTGATAGCAAATCCGACACGGTTTACGCCCATATCTGTAGGAGAGTTGTAAGGGATTGGAGCGTCGCCGTAAATCTTCGTCAAAATACGACGGAGAAGTGGGAAGGCTTCGATGTCTCGGTTGTAGTTCACGGTTGTTTCGCCGTATTTTGCAAGGTGGAAGGTATCAATCATGTTGACATCTTCTAAGTCTGCAGTGGCTGCTTCATAGGCCACGTTAACAGGGTGGTTCAATGGTAAATTCCATACAGGGAATGTTTCGAATTTAGAATAGCCGGCACGACGACCACGTTTGGTTTCGTGATAAAGCTGGCTTAAGCAGGTCGCTAGTTTTCCGCTGTTGGCACCAGGAGCTGTTACGACGACAAGTGGGCGAGTCGTTTCGATAAATTCATTTGCGCCATATCCTGCGTCACTAACGATGGTTTCAACGTCCATCGGATAGCCTTCTGTGTAGCCGTGCGTATACACTTTAATGCCGCGACGTTCGAGGGAGTTTTTAAATTGTGTTGCAGCAGGTTGGCCTGTATAACGAGTAATGAGGACACTATTGATTTTAAGGTCCCAATAGTGAAGGTCGTCCATTAAGCGAAGAACATCTTGGTCATAAGTAATCCCAAGGTCACTGCGAACTTTATTTTGTTCGATATCACCAGCGTACACGCAGATAATAATCTCTGCTTGGTCGCGTAGGCGGTGAAGTAATTTGATTTTTCCGTCTGGATCGAATCCTGGCAATACGCGCATCGCGTGGAAATCACCGATTAACTTGCCTCCGAACTCTAAGTATAGTTTGTCATAAGCGTTCACTCGTTGAAGAATGTATTGACTTTGTTCTTCAAGGTATTTCTCGCTATCGAATCCTAATTTCATAGAACAACCCCCTTAATTTCATTTCAGTAGTATAGCACGAAAAATGGGGGAATTCTATAGAAAATGACGGCTTTTTACCCCACAGGAAAAAGAGTTGCAAGCGCCATAATGACAGAGTAGAATAGTAATGGACTCACTCAAAATAACGGAGGATTTTCGTATGAAAAACATGTTGGATTATATTAAAGAGTTTGGGCACGTTTCGTTTGAAGAAAGAGCCTTTTCTGAAATCGACGCATTAGTTTTAACGGAATTAGAGTATTTACCACTTGAAAAAGTTGTTCCTAGCGATGAAAATGGTGAGAATTTTGTCACAGTGAAAGAAATCGCCGAGTATATGCAGGAACATAAACAAGAATTATTCGACGAGAATCCAATGATGATGACACCGGAGCGCCATGAAGTATCGCAAATCATTGCGGATGCACCGCGTTTCCAATCGATGAAATTCTTCGGTGTAGTAAGCGAATGGGATAAAGATACAACCAAACAATTCGCAGCCATCACGGTGGAAGTAGAACCTGGTGTCAGACTTGTTATTTTTAGAGGGACAGATGATACGCTGATTGGCTGGAAGGAAGACTTCCTGATGACATATTCACCACTTGTTGCGGCGCAAACGGATGCCAAGGAGTATTTAGCCAAACAAGCCAGTTTATGGGATGGGGACTTAATGGTTTCAGGACATTCAAAGGGTGGGAACTTAGCGCTTTACGCTGCGGCTACTCAAGCAG
>CALALK010000044.1 GCA_937923125.1 uncultured Carnobacterium sp. | reverse complement strand
CTTTACATACTTATAATAATTGCTGTCGTAATCATCTTTAATATCTTTGTTAGGTATAATAATATCTTTAATTGTAGAATCATCGATGATAATTACTTTATCGCAGAAGTTTTTAAGTAAAGATAAACTGTGAGAAATCATTACTATAGAGATATCTGATGTTTCTCGTAGTTTGTTTAACAGTGTAAAAATTTCTTTTTCACTATTGGTGTCGAGTGCTGAACTAATCTCATCGCAAAGTAATACTTCAGGTTCTTGAAGAAGTGCCATAGCAATAGCTACTTTTTGCTGTTCGCCACCGCTAAGACTACCACAAAGGCTGTCTTTTAGACGGGATATATTCATAAACTCAAGGATATAATTTACCTTCTTTTTATCAACAGGGACTTTATTTAATTTGTATACCAGGCTTAAATGATAATATACACTTTTGTTATCAATAAGATTAGAATGTTGAAATATATAAGCAAGATTTTTTCTAGTTTGTCTAAGAGTAGCTGGAGTCATTTCACTAAGAGATTGATTCTTATAAAGAATATCACCGCTATCATAGTTGACAATGCCATTAATCATTTTCAAAATAGTACTTTTTCCAGTACCATTACGCCCAACGATGGCAATCCGCGAATTTTCTTGAATATGAATTGTAATGTTTTCAAATAGGACTTCATCCGCAAACGTACGCGCGAGTCCTTGTCCTTGTAATAAAATCATGACGGGTCCTTTCAATGTGGTTTCATTTTATTTTAGCATAAAAAAGAGAAGGACCAATATTGAAATGCGCTCGGATTTGCATTCACATTCACAATAGGGAGGTTGTGAAGAAAAAAGCACAAAGCTTGCTGTATATAAGCGAAATTGATGAATGTTCGTGAGGTATAAGCATACTGTTTGTGAAATGAAATGTCGTTGTGATAGAATACGCATGGATAAAAAAGAAAAAGGGAGTCTTATCAATGAAAGATTTAAACGAATTAAAAGAAATCGAAGTGCCACGCGCAACTGCGAAACGTTTGGCCATTTATCATCGTTACTTACGTTTCTTGCATGACGCAGGAAAACGTCGCATCTCATCAACTGAATTAAGTGAAGCTGTAAAAGTCGATAGCGCAACAATCCGTCGTGACTTCTCATACTTTGGAGCTTTAGGAAAACGTGGATATGGATATGATGTAGAATACTTATTAGAATTCTTCAGCCATACTTTAAACCAAGATCGCCTAACAAACGTCGCTTTAGTAGGGGTTGGTAAATTAGGACAAGCGCTCTTAAACTACAACTTCCACCAAAGCAACAACGTGCGTATTAGCGCAGCGTTCGACGTAAACGAAGACATCGTTGGAACAATCCAAACAGGTGTGCCAGTTTACAGCATGGATGAAATGGTAGAACAATTGAAAGTTCAACAAATCCAAGTGGCCATCTTAACAGTGCCACAAGATGTTGCTCAAGAAACAGCAGACCGCTTAGTAGAAGCAAATGTTCGCGGAATCTTGAACTTCACACCAATCCGCTTAGACGTACCAGAAAACGTTCGAGTTCAAAACGTGGACTTAACAAACGAACTTCAAACACTTATTTATTTCTTGGACAACCAAAAATAATTTGTTGAAAGGCATCCGCATAGGGTGCCTTTTTTGTAAAAAAAATAAGCACTAATCCAATCCGATTTGCGGAGCGATTAGTGCTTTTCTTTTGGTTCTTTATCGTCTAGTGAATCCTCGTCATCGGGCAGATTCTCGATGAGGTTGGCGAGTTTTTTCAACTCGTTATAGGTGCGAAGCATGTTGATACTTGTTACGATGCTTGTCGTTGCGAATAGACAGCAGAATAATGTGATAAAGTCAAATCCATTTCCAGGATAATGCGTCGTTGCTAGAAAGATAAAGAAGACGGCTAATATGATTTCAAAATATAGTCTTCTAAAGAAACTTTTTCGTGTCATAGCAATCATCCTTTCCTGTCAAAATCTTACAAAATTCCAGACAAATAAGCAAGTATTTATTCTTGATTTTTCCTGACCAAATGAGTATCATAAAACTATGAGTTAGCACTCAGTGTTTTTGAGTGCTAAAAAAGATGAAGGAGGATTTCATATGTTAAAGCCTTTAAAAGATAGAGTTGTTATTCAAATGGTAGAGCAAGAAGAAAAAACTGCTGGAGGATTATTCCTACCAACAACTGCTCAAGAAAAATTACAATTTGCAAAAGTCATCGCAACAAGCGAATTCACTGCTGCAGAAGACCGTCAAGTGGCGGTTGGCGATAAAGTCGTATTCGAGAAATATTCAGGAACAGAAGTTAAATTAGATGGTCAAGAATATATCATCGTGAAAGAAAAAGACATTATCGCAATTGTTGAATAAAGGGGGATACAACTATGGTGAAAGATATTAAATTTGCAGAAGATGCAAGAAGCGCCATGCTACGTGGTGTGGACGTTTTAGCGAACACAGTAAAAGTAACATTAGGACCAAAAGGACGTAATGTTGTATTAGAAAAAGCATTTGGGTCTCCACTGATTACAAATGACGGGGTAACAATTGCCAAAGAAATCGAATTAGAAGATCACTTCGAAAACATGGGTGCAAAACTCGTGGCTGAAGTGGCTTCAAAAACAAACGATATTGCCGGTGACGGTACAACAACAGCGACTGTTTTAACACAAGCCATCGTTCGTGAAGGATTGAAAAACGTAACGGCTGGAGCTAACCCAGTAGGCATCCGTCGCGGGATTGAACTTGCGACAAAAGCAGCGGTTGAAGAATTACACCGCATTTCTCGTCCAGTAGAATCAAAAGAAGCCATCGCACAAGTTGCGGCCATTTCTTCAGGTTCAGCTGAAGTCGGTGAATTAATCGCTGAAGCTATGGAAAAAGTGGGTAACGACGGCGTTATCACAATCGAAGAATCTAAAGGGATTGAAACTGAATTAGATGTAGTAGAAGGTATGCAATTTGACCGTGGTTACTTATCACAATACATGGTAACGGATAACGACAAGATGATTGCGACTTTAGACAATCCATTTATCTTAATCACAGATAAGAAAGTGTCAAACATCCAAGAAATCATTCCATTATTAGAACAAATCGTTCAACAAGGACGTGCGTTATTAATCATCGCGGATGACGTGGATGGCGAAGCTTTACCAACATTAGTATTAAACAAATTACGCGGAACATTTAACGTGGTAGCTGTAAAAGCTCCAGGATTTGGTGACCGTCGTAAAGCGATGTTAGAAGATATCGCGGTCTTAACTGGTGCTCAAGTCATTACAGAAGACCTTGGCTTAGAATTAAAAGACGCAACATTAGCTCAATTAGGGACTGCTGGTAAAGTTGTGGTTTCTAAAGACAGCACTACAATCGTTGAAGGTGCAGGTTCTAAAGAATTAATCGCGAACCGTGTTGCTTTAATTCGCGCACAAGCACAAGATACAACAAGTGATTTCGACCGTGAAAAATTACATGAACGTCTTGCTAAATTATCAGGTGGGGTTGCCGTGATTAAAGTCGGTGCCGCTACTGAAACAGAATTGAAAGAGAAAAAACTTCGCATTGAAGATGCCTTAAACGCAACTCGCGCAGCGGTTGAAGAAGGAATCGTTTCAGGTGGAGGAACAGCTCTTGTGAACGTTCAAAAAGTAGTAGACGCTCTTGAATTAGAAGGCGACTTAGCTACAGGTGCGAAAATCGTATCTCGTTCATTAGAAGAACCATTACGTCAAATCGCAGAAAATGCGGGTCTTGAAGGTTCAGTCATTGTTGCTCGTTTGAAATCTGAAGAAAAAGGAATTGGATACAATGCCGCTACAGATGAATGGGTAAACATGATTGAAGCAGGTATCGTGGACCCAACAAAAGTAACACGTTCTGCATTACAAAATGCTGCATCTGTTTCAGCATTATTATTAACAACAGAAGCTGTGGTAGCTGACAAACCAGCTCCAGTAGCACCACCAATGCCAGGGATGGATCCGGGCATGGGTATGATGTAATCAAAGAGGGGTGAAAGTTTTTCACCCCTCTTTTTCTTTTTGGAATAAAAACACCGCAAGGTGCTTACTAAAAAGTGAACTTCGTTCAAAACTTCGAACACTGAAGGATTTGTTTATAATAGCTGTAATGGGACAACGGTTCGAGCCTGTCGTCTCTCACCTCAAAAGCCTCAAAGGAGCCGTACAGAATGACTTCCTACGGCTCCTAATTCGCATTTTGTGTTATTCCCCATTACTGCTACTATAAAATCCTTCGTGTTCTCCGTTTTGAACTCTTTTTTGGAAGATACTAATAAAAAGAGCGAATAAGAGAAAGAAAATAAGACCAACGGAGATGTTGGTCTTATTTTGTGGTTATGATAATAGGGCTTTGCAGTGCGCGTATTCAGGATATGAAGAGAATTCTGCGCTGAGGAAGTCTTCGATAAAGGCGAAGCGTTCTTTATAAATCGAACGGATGGTTTCGGACTCAGTATGTTCTAGGGTATAGGCCGTTACCTGCAAGAAGAGTTGTGGGTGGGTGTCTTGCAAGATTTCAAGGAGTCCCTCCAGTGTATCGGGATTTTCCTGTCCGATTTGTTGCAGTAAGGTATGGATGGAAATCCAGTCTTTCATATCATACGTTATGTCTTCGGTTGTTACTTCCAGCTGAGAGAGGAAATCATCGAAAGAGTTTGCCACTTCGAGCCACTGATCCATTTCAACGTCAATCAGACGGATGCTTGGTTCCTGTTCAATACCGTTTTGATAATCGAAGGCGTAATAGACAGGTCCGTCTTGGAAAAAGACCACAAAGTACTCGGGCAACCCTGTCACTTCTGGAGACCATGCAGCATCCAGAATGCTTGGGAAATACGTGCCTTCTGAGTAGCCACTCAGTCCATTACAGAGGGCGTAGTCGAGGCCAAAGCGCGTTGGTTCCACCGTTGTGATTTTCGTGTTCATGAAGAATCCGGCACCATTTTCCAAAAGAAAATCCACGTAGCTTTGTGGCAATGGAAAACGAGGGAAAGTCTCTATCGTCTGTGGAATCGGTGAGAATAACTGTTGCTGAATCATGGGGCTCCTTTCTACTGCAAAATCCGTCTTAGGATGGATGCAGAAATTTTTACGTTTTGCTACTCTATCTTTACCAACTATTTTACACACATTTAGGAAAATATGGTACAATGAGGGTATTAAATCTAAAGGAGAGTGTCACAAAATGACAGTAGTATGGATTGTATTAGGAGTCTTAGCAGTAATTGTTCTATGGGCAATGTTTGCTTACAACGGACTTGTACAACAAAAAAACTGGGTTCAAGAAGCTTGGGCGCAAATCGATGTTCAATTACAACGTCGTAATGACTTAGTTCCAAACCTTGTTGAAACAGTAAAAGGTTACGCAAAACACGAACAAGAAACATTAACTCAAGTAATTGCGATGAGAAACCAAATTGCAAACATGGGTAGCGATGTTTCACCACAAGAAAAAATGGAAGCATCTAACCAATTATCAGGTGCTTTAAAAACTATTTTCGCTTTAGCTGAAAGCTATCCTGATTTAAAAGCGAACGACAGCTTCTTAAACTTACAAGAAGAATTGACAAACACAGAGAACAAAATCTCTTACGCTCGTCAATTATACAATTCAAGTGTTGCGAGATATAACATCTCTATTCAATCAATTCCAACAAACATTATTGCTGGTTTTGGTGGATTCACGAAAGAAGAAATGTTAGAAACTCCAGTTGAAGCTCGTAAAGTTCCTGAAGTGAAATTCTAATTGACAGTTCATTAGTAGGGAGGGAGTGCTAGGATGTTATATCAACAAATTGCTTCCAACAAACGCAAAACGCTTGTCGTTATTGTGTTGTACATGGCGCTCTTCGTTGCAGTGGGAATCGGAATTGGATATTATGCTTTACGCAGTGTCGTCGCTGGGGTCATTATCGCCCTTGTTGCCGGCGGGTTATATTCAATGATGATGATTGCAAATGCGACTAATGTAGTGATGCAATTAAACCATGCCAGAGAAATTACAGATAAAAGTCAAGCACCGATGATTTGGAATATCGTGAGCGATATGGCCATGATCGCAAAAGTACCAATGCCACGTATCTTTATTATCGAGGACGAATCTCCAAACGCGTTTGCGACAGGAAGTTCTCCAGAAAAAGCAGCCGTGGCGGTCACAACAGGGCTTTTAGAACGGTTGAATCGTGAAGAACTCGAAGGGGTTATTGCCCACGAGTTTGGACACATTCGTAATTATGACGTTCGCCTTCAAACGATTGCGATTGCGCTTGGTGCCGTGATTGCCATGCTCGTCCAATTCGGAAGTCGCATGATGTTCTGGGGTGGCGGTAGTAGAGACCGAGATGATGATGATAACGGTGGTGGCGCAAATGCCATTTTCATGGTCATCGGTTTAATCGCGATGATTCTTGGACCATTTATGTCGACGATTCTACAATTGGCCTTGTCACGAAATCGTGAGTACTTAGCAGATGCGTCAGCAGTGGAATTCACACGAAATCCATATGGACTCATCTCTGCATTGACGAAGATTTCAGAAGCTCCGCCAATGACGGAAGCCGACAAGAAGAGTGCGGCGTTATATATCTCAAATCCGTTTGGGGAAGAAGGAGATTCACTCTTCTCAACACACCCATCAACGGCAAATCGTATTAAACGATTAGAAAAAATGTAGAAATTAGACTGGGGGCTCCTCAGTCTTTTTGCTTTCAGAAAGTAAAACTTTATGCGATAAGGAAAGAGGTTAGGAAGATGTCGTTAATTCGAAAAAATGTACTACTGGAAGAGGGAACGTTCTTTTATTATCTACATGAGGAAAGCCTCTTTCACGAAGAATCTTATAAGGAATTATGTGCGTATATTGAAGGGTTGGAATCTATTTCATTAGAGGACTTTAAAGATCTTGTTTATCTTCATCACCAATTGATTCGTCATTTAGTGTATCATTTTGACCCTGTGGATATTGTTGAATTAAAGAGCTTTCCAAAAGATTATTGGGAAGTGATTGAAAGAATAGACATTGCGGTGAAAAGAATCACTCAGAAAGTCAAATGTTAAGAATGATTACACTTATAGAAGGTAAGAAAGAGAGTTGAAGAAATCATTTCAACTCTTTTTTGCATATAAAGGGTGGAGAATCCACTTTAGAATGTTGCTAAATTGTTACAAAAGAAAGCGGTTCACGCAGAAAAATGTAATCTAATATATATGTTTTAGTAGAAAGAAATCCTTTATAATGGAACATGATAAACTCTATGGAGGTGAGACTGTGGCTAAACAATTGTATATCCATTACGATAGCGTATCGAACCATGTACTAACGAAGTCGATTGCGTTTCGTTTGTCTGCCTTACCACAGTCTGAGATTCCGCAAAACCTACTTCTCTTAAACGGGAAGTCAAGCCTTGCCACACACGATCCATATACGGGCTTCATGTGGGTGAAGGGGCGTAAAAATGTGTTAGCGTATCTCCAAGGGGTGGAAGAAGGCAAAGAGGCGCCATCGAATTGGGTGGACTTTGATTCGATTGATTTCGTACATCAATTAACGCCGCAAGAAATTGCAGACTTGCTGTATATTTCGCACGCGAAGACGCACTTGCATTCGCCGTTCTTCTATAAATTACAAAACAACTTTATTTACTTGTCACTTGAAAATGGCTACTCGAAAGTGTACTACCGTAAAATTGAGCAGTTCTTGCCAATCTTATCCACGCAAGTCCAAATCGAGATGACAGATATCTTGAACGAGACACCGAAGTTCTTATTCTTTGGTGCTGATAAAGTGGCTGCAGCGATTTCCATCGAAGCGCTCAAAGAAATGATGCCATTGTATCGTGAAGGAATCAGTCTTGCTTTTGATAAAGTCACAAAGAAAGAAGATAGCTACGAAGTGCCAATCTTCTTAACGGAGGACCGTTATCATTATGCCGATAAAGCAGTGACACAAAACGTCCGTATCGGACAACTCGCGTATAGCGAAACGTATCAAAACTGGAAGGTTTCAGCGAAACTTCCAACGAATGACGCTATTTAAAGCACTTTTCACAGCGGTTGTGAAAGGTGCTTTTTTAATCCCTTGGCCGTAACTTGTAACCATTGGGCCGTTTTGTTATACTGAAAAGTGCAAGGTTATTTTCAAAATAACGTTCGAAGAGCCTAAATGAGGCGGTTCGCAGTACGCGAATAGTTTGGAGGATTCATATGAAAATTGTAGTAATTTACGGCGGTAAGAGTGCAGAGCACGATATTTCAATTTTAACAGCCGGTTCAATTATTAAAGAAATTTATTTCGAGTATTACGATGTGCAACCAGTGTACATTACAAAAGAAGGAACATGGTTAAAAGGAGAAGCGTTAAAAGCACCTGTAGCTTTTGACCAAGCACTTCGTTTAACAGAAGGGTCTGTAGCGCATTTTGCGACAACAGAAGGCGAAACATCAACAGGCGTTCGCATCCAACCATGCGATATCGCTGGACCAGATACAGTAGTATTCCCAATCTTACACGGACCAAACGGAGAAGATGGAACGATTCAAGGTTTATTCGAAATCTTAGACTTACCATATGTTGGGTGTGGCGTATTAGCCAGCGCAAACGGAATGGACAAAATTGCCAGCAAGCATTTATTCCAGCAAGCAGGCATTCCACAAGTGCCATTCGTTCCATTCGTGAAAGCTGATTTCGAAAAATCACCAGAAGCCATCTTCACTCGTATTGAAGGAACATTACGCTATCCAGTCTTCGTGAAACCAGCAAATATG
>CALALK010000043.1 GCA_937923125.1 uncultured Carnobacterium sp. | reverse complement strand
GATTGGCTTAACAACGCTTGTTCTTGCGGATTCAAGCAACTGAGTAAGTCGCCCCACAACTCGCGTACCTTCAACAAGTCTTCGCGGGTTGCTTCCGTCAAGATTTTTTGGATGGCCGTCGTATTTGGCTTAAAGGCCGCACGCGTCGGTCTTGGAGTAGACGCTTTTGGTGCTTGTTGCGCTTGAGGGGCTCCCCCTTGCAACAACGCGTTCATTTGCTGTTGCATTTGCGCGATTTGTTGTTGCAACTGTTGCACTTCTTCGCTACTTGGCATCGCCGGCGCACCAGAACTGGTTCTTGGTGTCAATGTGTACGGTTGCGCCATTTTAATCGTCAACACTTCCAGCGAAATCGTTGGTTTTGTCGTGAAGCGCATTTCTTGTTGCGTTTGATTTAACGCCTCTACAAAGCGGTATAAGAATTCCGGTTCCACTTCGTCTTTGAACTGTAGGAATCGCTCGCTACGACCGATTGCCTCGCCACTTTGTTTCGCGATGAGGAGGTCTCTAGCAAATTCCAACCATTCTTCTACGAGGCGGCTTGCTTCTTTCCCGATTTTGAAGAGCTGTTGTAATTTTTCAAGGGCTTCTTCAGCCTTCGTTTCTTGTAAGTCTTTCACGAAATCAATCATCAAGTCGTCTGTCAGACTTCCCGACACTTGAATCGCTTCGTCTAGCGTCACCTTGCCGTCGCCAAATGAAATCATCTGGTCGAGTAAACTCAAGGCGTCACGCATACCACCGTTGGCACATCTTGCCACCACGCTTAAGGCATCCGCTTCGTACTCGATTCCTTCTTGGCCTAAGATATACGCCAAGCGGTCGATAATTTCTTGCGACGTAATGCGTCTAAAGTCAAAGCGTTGCGTACGCGAGATAATCGTCGCTGGAATCTTATGCGGTTCCGTCGTTGCGAGAATGAAGATGACCTTTTGAGGCGGTTCTTCTAAGGTTTTTAACAGTGCGTTGAAGGCTCCTGTTGAGAGCATATGCACTTCGTCGATAATATAAATTTTGTATTCGGCTTGCGTTGGTGCATAACGCGCCTTGTCACGAATATCACGGATTTCTTCAACACCATTGTTGCTGGCAGCATCGATTTCGATGACATCGCCAATCGTTCCGTTCGTGATGCCTTTACAGATATCACATTCGTTACACGGCTCACCGTTTGTTTGATTTGGACAGTTAATGGCCTTTGCAAACACCTTCGCGGCACTCGTTTTTCCTGTCCCACGAGGTCCTGTAAATAAGTAAGCATGACTCGTTTTGTGATTGCTAATCGCGTTCTTCAATGTATGCGTGACCGCACTTTGCCCGACCATATCATCGAACGTTTGAGGACGCCATTTTCGATATAATGCTTGATAAGCCATTTTACTTCCCTGCCTTTTTCAAAATTTTACAGTTCTATTCTAGTATAGATTTGCTAAAAATTCTACTGCCCGATTCGTTTCATCGGTGCTTTCGAATTCTTGATAAAGCGGCTCTCTTTGCCTGCTCGAGTGATGAGTGAGAGCTGGTGTTTTGCACGTGTACATGTGGTGTACAGCATCATTTGTTCTTTCATCGTATGGTACGCTTCGTCTGTCGCGTTCCAAATGATGACTTCGTCGAACTCCATCCCTTTAGCCACTTGAATCGTCGTTAACACGAAGCGGCTGCCAAGCGACTCGCTGCTATCTTCCAGAAGCGCAATGTCATCTTGGTCGAGTTGTTGGTACAACGCTTTGGCTTCGTCCATCGTACGGCAAAGAATCGCTGTCGTATGGTAGCCTTTTGGACTTTCTTCTAGTAACGTGTTTAAGCGCGCCATTTCTTGGCCTTCTTGTTCTAAGTATACCGCTACTTCTGCCCCTGAACGTGGGAACACATTTTTATCGAGTGGCCAATTTAGGATGCCATTTGCAAAACGTGAAATTTGCGCCGTACAACGGTAACTAATCGCTAAGTTGCGGTGCGTTAATGAGCGGTTTGCAAAAATCAAGTCCACGAGTTCTGGATGTCGTTTTTCCAATGTGAAAATCGTTGTAGCCGTTGAGAACGATTGGAAGGTATCTCCCACTACGGTGAATTTTGCACGGAAATAATAGTTGGATAAGGTTCCAAGCCATAAGAGTGACACGTCTTGCACTTCGTCGATGAAGAGGTGGCTGAAGCCTGTGTAGTCACGAACCGGCGTCACGCGTGTTGCGACATATTGCAACAGACGGATTCCTTCTGCAGTGACTTGCATGCGGCTGCCTTCAATCTTCTTCAATGGAAGTGGCGCGTTGTCCGTCTTACCTAGTTCTTGGCGACGTGCTTTGGCTTGCGGCATCCATTTCACCACAAGTGCAGCAATATCCACGAATGCGAACATTTCTACTTGTTGCGTTACTTCTTGTACTTCCTTCTCGAACACTTTTTGTCCAAGCGCTTGGTAGTACTCTGTCTCGCTCTTTGTCTCCACGTCTTTCATCAACACTTCGATTTGCATCGCGTTCATTGATTCATAGACTGCTTTTGCCTTTTCAGACATAAAGAACTTCGTGAGACGGCGTTTCAACGTACGCTCGAGCACAGTTTGCATTTGCGTTAATTGTTGTTGCAACGGTAGTGCTGTATTCACGCTTTCGATGAGTTTTTGATAGTCTTTCATCGTAAATACGGCTTGCCCTTTAATTCCGATGGCACGGTATGGCAAATCTTTCGCCGATAAGCCTTCGATATTGCGGTGTACAAGCGCAATCCACTCGCTGTCTGTCAAGTATACTTTGCGCGTTGGCACTTGGCTTAGCGCCGTTGTTTTATGCAAATACATTTTGCGATAAAGCTCGATGGTATGTTGCGCTAATGTTTGTTGGTACAACTCACTTCCCGTTAAGCTTGGGATTACGTGTGAAACGTATTTTGCAAACAATTGGTTACGCGACAACAGGAGCATATCGCTCATACGCTTGTCTTTTGCTTGGTACATCAAGTACGCAATGCGTTGTAGTAAAATCGTTGTCTTCCCACTTCCGGCACATCCATTCACGATGAACCAGTCTTTTGGATTTAAACGAATAATTTCATTTTGTTCTTTTTGAATCGTCGCCGTGATTCCTTCTAGGTGTCCGTCACGGTTTGTTGGTGCGCTTAAGGCATCCATCAATAATGATTCTTCATTTTCAATGTCATAAACAGATTTTAATTCACCCTTACGGATGACGATATCGCGTTTTAAGAAGGCTTGAGCGTTCTCGAAGCCATTTGGTGTTTCGTATTGAAGCTCTCCTAATGTTCCTTCGTAAAATAGGCTTGCGATTGGAGCTCGCCAGTCATACACTTGCACATTGTCGTCTTCGTCAAAGAAAGTTGCAGGTCCGATATACATCTTCTCAACTCTCTCGTCTTTTTCAAATTGAACGTCAATTCTTCCAAAGTATGGAGATTCCAATTGGTTTTCTAATTGTTGGATTCCATACTGAATGGTATCTTGTCTAGCGATATCCAGGTCGCGTTCTTGCAATCGGTCTTTCTCGATCGCCACTTTTTGTTCCATTAAGTCTTGCACGATTTCTAAGTGCTGCACTTCTTCTTGGAAACTCTGATTTTTCATGCGACTATTCTCCCTCCACTGGATACTCTTTTCATAAAAACAGGCTGAACCGTTGGTCCAGCCTGATTCTTCTTCTATGTACATACAGCACATAGCGAACGTTACTTATAGCTGCTTCCTTCCGGACCTGACTCGATTCATAAGTTCGCTATTGCCATACGGCCTAACGGCACGTATTATTATACAAAACTTCTCCTCGAAAAGCAAGCAGATTTTGCTTGAAAAAGAAATTAACAAAACCGCTCCACAGCAAGAGTGCGGATGGGGCTATCCCAATTGGTTTTTGTGGTTAGATGCTGGGAGTAATCCATACATAGTTCTCTCTTCTTAAAAGCGCACCCTTGCGGGTGTTGATTTCTTCGAATGCTTGCGGATTATTTTTATAATCGCTGTTACAGGGCACCGGTTCGAGCCTCCATGAGTCTCTCACCTTCGAAGCTTCAAATGCGGAGTACGGAACGAGTTCCTACTCCGCATAATTCACATTCGATGCGATTCCCCGTTACTGCGATTATAAAATCCGCAAGCTTCTCCGAAATCAACGTGAAGAAAGAACATGTCTGCTCCCTACCGCAAACGATGGAGTTCGTACTTTGCTATGTGGTGTTTCTTTTTCAAGGGAATCTGCTTTGTTTTCTAAAATAAAACCGTGCCGAGGGATGGCAAAAGAGACACTAAAAAAGATAGTCTCTCCAGAAGGAAAAGCTATCCTAACATTCACTATGTGCCTCGGGGATTGGGGATTTTTATTTACTGAAAAAACCACTCTATTCAGAGTGGTTTTTGTATTTTAATTTTTTGAAAATAACCATCAAGATAGCTGAAGCCACAGCTATAAAGAAGAATACCGAAAGCACATTCGGATAAACCGGATATAAATCAGGCGCAAAGAAATAAACTACAATTGACAAAAACAAACCTAAAATTGAACCTAAGAAAATTCCATAAGTTAATTTTGACATATCCTATTCCACCCCTTAAACAACGTGGTAAAATCTCATAATTTATTATTTATCTATACACCAATTATACTCCTAGAAATCATCTATGAATAGTCCTTCTTAGCAATTTATCGGTGGTCTGCTTTTTTATTTTTCTTAGCATCCTCTGCTAGGTACATAATTGGGAGGAGGATAAAGATAAATTGGCTTGTGATTACAGGGATTAATGCTTGGCCTGTAAAAATGTTTAGAACCAAGTGCATGACAAGGGCTAATGCATTAACGACGAGCGCTATAACCATTAGGTCTTTTGTAAGTTGGTTTGTGTCTTGTTTTTTGATGTTGATTTTCATGTGAATCGCTCCTTAACTGTTTTCCTTGTCTTTATTAAATCATTTTAAGGAGTCGTACAACAGGCACTTTTGTCATTGATTGTCATTACTAAAGTCACGGGTTATAATAAGAAAACCCTATTTTGGGGGTACAATTCTTTGTTCCCAGTACTCTTTCACATCGACTTCTCCCCAATTTGTAGAAGTGAAACGACTCGGATAAATCGTAGTCCAGTCTGACAATATCTTTTCTTTTAAAACTCTATCAAATTCACTCTGAACCTCGTCCAATGAAGTCCCATTTTGTTTTAGATAGTCCTCTATTTTTTCTTTCGCATAAATGTCAGTCTTGCCATCAAAATACCACATATTTTTTTCTAACGTTTTATTATCTGGAAAATATTGGTAGTCTATATTAATTGTTACTTTAGCATTTGCTAGTTTTTTTCGTATTTCTAATATAAAATAGGGCACCTTAGAATCCGAAAAATGGAAACTATATGATAATGACGTTATATTTCTTGGTAATTGACTTTCTTGATAATCCACTCGATGTTGATAAAAATCTTCTGAATTATTATCATAGAATTTTATATCTTTGATTTTGCTAAAAGCTCTTTTCCTAAATAATTGCTCAACCGAACGATAGTCATCCTCTTCATAATAAATTTCATCAAAGATATTATGAATTCGCTGATTCTTATAGTTTAGAAATCCTAGTAAAGATAGTGCTATCAAAACTATAATGGCGATTGTAATTTTCTTCTTTTTCACTTTGGGGATCCTCTTATCTTCTTTATTTTAAAAGCTTAAGGTGATTTTAGCATATCCCAAACCACTTCTGGCTATTCCTAAACAAACTCTAATCAATTCATAAACATTCTTTATAAAAAAGCACAGCCCCTATTCGGGGAGCTGTGCTTCTTTTGCTTCTAGTTTTCGTTGTTTGTTGCGTTCACGAAGGCCTTTGAAGAAGGTTTGCAAAATTTCTTTGCATTCGTCTTCTAAGATGCCTTGCTCGACTTCGACTTGATGGTTGAACCGCTCGTCTTGAAGGAGGTTCATAAAGGTGCCGGCTGTGCCAGCTTTTGGGTCAAAGGCGCCGAACGTGACCTTTTTGAGGCGTGCGAGAATCATCGCTCCGCTACACATCGGACAAGGTTCCAAGGTCACGAAGAGTTCGCAGTCTTCGAGTCGCCAGCTTCCAAGGTGCTGGTTGGCTTGGCGAATCGCTTTAATTTCAGCGTGTAGCGTGGCGTCTTGTTCCTTTTCGCGTAAGTTATGGCCACGCCCGATGATTTCACCATTCAAGACGACTACCGCCCCGATTGGCACTTCCGCTTGGTCATAGGCTTTCTGCGCTTCCTTCAACGCTTCCCTCATAAAGAATTCTTTTTCCTGAAGTTCCATGTTCTTACTGATAGACGCGCTTCGTCACGACTAGACTATGCGGTCTCTCAAACTCCTTATCTAAGTAATCTTGGTACGTCCCTGGGGAAATAAACCCTCGGGCGCTTAAAATATCTGTTCCTGCTGTTCCGACAATCGTATCGGCTAGCAGTACGCAGTTGGTACTCATCACAAAATACGTCTTGAATTTTGAAGAGGTAAATTTATACAAGCGTGCATCTGCTTCTTGTTTTAACTTGTAGGCATACATCGGTTCTTCTTTGTCGATTCCAGGGCGCTTCGGTTTCACGGTTTTTGGTGGATCCCAAGGCACTGTCAGCGACATCAGTTTAGCGATTTCCTTATCGATGGCCGCAAGTTGTTCCGGAGACAAGGCGAGGCCATAACCCAGTAAGGTCTTATGGTTTTCGCGTTTACAAAATTCAATGTATTTTTCACGGTCGGCACTAAAAAGTACCCCGTCTCCCATCGTTCCAAAGAGGCGCTCTGAATTCGTATCGTAGTTCCCGAACGAAATAATTCGGCCCTTGTAACACAGGTCGACATGCCCGATTGCCCCAAATCCGTCTTTTGTGACGTGAATAAACATTTCTAAGTTTGGTTCGGCATTTTCTTTAGCACGGTCGTAAATTTCTGAAGCCGTTTCGCCTTCGCCAAGTTCCAACGCATCATTGATTTTCTGCAAGGTTACACGAGGAATCAGTGCAGCAAATACGAGTGGCATCCCACGACGCAAGCGTCTGCGAAGGACTTTCTTTCCAACTTCGGCCTCGAAAAACCATCCGTCACGAATGTTACTAGTCCCAAGCCCGATGAAATAAAGCGCAAGGAAGAACATTTGTAAGTTGCCGTCGCCCCCAAGAGCCAGTAAAGTCGCTACCCCGACAACTGAGAGCCAAATGGTATCAATGAGCAAGCGCAGTCGCGGACGGATACCGTCTTTGACATAAATATAGTATGTTACGCCACTAGTGGCCGCTTTCATCACTTCGTTAAGCCCCATCAAGATACTGACAATCGCAATCGGAAGCGAGATAAAAAATTGATTTCCTGCTAAAAATCCGTAAAGGAAAAATTTAGCAACATTCAGCCATAATGGATCTTTTGCCGCCGCCTTACTAAACCAACGGAACAAGAAATTCCATAGTTCACGAGCCCATAAGAATGTTAAAAACAGACGTAACATCAATTCTGGGAAGCTTGGTCCGTAGATTAGGAGCAACACCCCAGCAATAAGGAATGCAATCCCTTCAATTAGGAGCTTTTTCCCTGTAATCCCTAGTTCACTAATTTTCTTCATCAATTATACCTCCTACAGCTACCACTGAAGCAGCTTGTTCATGTTTCTCCACCCATTCTTTCACGAAACGGTAAATCACGGCAAAAATTGGTATGAAGAAAATCATTCCTACTAAACCAAAGAGATTTCCACCGATTAACGCAGCAGCAAGGGTTAGAATCGTTGGCAAACCAACGGAACTGCCGACAACCTTCGGATAGACGACATTTCCTTCCACTATTTGAACGATCATAAAGACGACAAGTGAAATGAGCGCTTGAATCGGACTTTCCGTAAAGATGAAGAGCATTCCGATTCCACACGCCATAAACGGCCCGATGTATGGAATGAACGAGAAGACCCCTGCCAGCACACCGACTAGCGCAGCGTACGGAAGCCCTGCGAGTGAATACCCTGCAAAAATCATCACGCCGACAATCAGCGCCTCAATTAATTGGCTCATCAGGAAGCGGTCATACGTATCAATCACGACTTCTCCAACATATCGAATGTGTTCCACCTGTTCTTTCGGTAAAAGCACACGTAAAATTCTAAAGCTCATTTTCCCTAACAATTCTTTACTTGCTAGAATATTAATCATGAAGAAAATTCCCATGATTACAGAGAAGACATTCGAGAAAATTCCCGTAATATTTGTCGTAAATCCGCCAAGGAAGCTAATCACTGAAGAGACAAGATTACTTTGATTTAACATGTCGGTAATTTGCGATACTTCACTCGATTGCAACAAGTTCGACCGTTTTACAAATCTTAGAACGGCTTCTATTAAATGATTGACGCTACTGCTCAACTGCGAAACCGTATCGGCAATCATTGGCGTAATAATCCATAATAGCAACGAGATAATACATAGCAAAATCACAATAATCGTCAAAATCGCTGTGGCTCTGCGGAATTTTTGAGGAAAATTGAGATTCTCCAATCCTTGCTCGATTCGTTTCATAGGTACGTTTAATACAAACGCCAAGACCATCCCCATTAGAAGCGGGAATAGCATTCCGATAAATTCAGATATCCACGTCAAAATCGCACTAAAGTTAAGAACGATTAATAATGCCGTGGCAATTATCCCAATTAAGATGAGCCATTCTTTTTTTACTTTATTCATATGCAATTTCCTTTTTTAATTGTTCTAAGAGCGCCTTGCACCCCAATGTCACATCGCGGTACGTCGCATCAAAGTCTCCTGTATACCAC
>CALALK010000042.1 GCA_937923125.1 uncultured Carnobacterium sp. | reverse complement strand
CATAGGATGTGAGTCTTCCCATCCAACTACACAAGATAAAAGAAAGGACATCAGCAAATTTGCTGATGTCCTTTTTCATGTCTTAAGTAGTATATTGCGATTGCTCGTATCCTTATTTTTCGGCCAACATCGTCACAAATCTCATTTTAATACGATTGCCGTTTTCGTCCGTTTTATGGAGTTGGCCAAAGTCTTCATTATATTTATGCAATGTCCAGCCAGCGTAGTAGTCTTTCAATTCGCCACTTGCAAAAGTCTTAGGAAAGTTCACTGGACATGGCGCGTCTTCTGTCGACATGGCCGCCACGATGAGGTTGAATCCGCCAGGTGCCGTATGGGATTGCATATTTTCAATCACATCAGGAATTGTATACGGATCTACAAACATCAAGACCACTGTTGAAATAATGACGTCATAGAGATCTCCAGGAATATCTGCGCTCTCAATATTATAAGGTTGAATATCGATATTAAGGCCTTCTGCTTCCGCAATCTGTGCTAATTTTGCAAGGCTCATCGAGTTGATGTCGAGCGAAGTCACATCGAAGCCTTTCTTCGCCAAGTATAAGCTATTTCTTCCTTCGCCACTTCCAAGATCGAGCACCTTTCCTTTAGGGAGCTTCGGTGTTGCCTCAATCACTTCTGAGTGTGTACGCGTGAGGTCGTATTTTTTCGAAAAATAATCTTCAGGCGTGCAATAGAAAGTCAGATAACATTTCAAATCGTCACTTGCTGGAGAAACGCGGTGCCATGCTTGAGGTTCGACAAATGGGATTTCGGAATCTTTTGTAAAGAGATGCTGGGCTAAAACATTTCCGTCTGCATCAAGTTCATAGAAGGTAAGCGCGCCTTCTAAAATCGTGAGGTGTGCCCAAGTCCCAACTTTTGTATTATGCATTTTTTGGAAGGGCTCGGGTAAAGTTGTCGCCGTCCAAGTCGGCATTGTTTTATAAGGAATTAATTCAAGTTCCATGGAAAAGCTCCTTTCGAGGTTGTCATTCTCATTGTACAAGAAAATGAAAGGCTAGAAAAATATTAGCTATTATATAGTAGTTTTAAAACCGATATAACCAATAGTTATAACCAGCGATAAAAAAGTGTTAATTGACTAGAAGGTGGTTTGTTGGTATCCTATTAACATGTTTATAAGACACGTTGATGAGAAGAGTAAAAGTGGAACTTTTCAGTAGAGAGTCTCGGGTGGTGAAAAGAGACATGAGTAGAAGCTTTGAAGATGGCCTCGGAGTGTTAATCGTTGAATGATTAGGCGATTACGGGTAAGCCCGATACAGCTTTCTGTTTTGATTGAAACAGACGGAGATAGTATTTGTGAGAATGCTATAAACAAAGGTGGTAACACGAGAATTTGACTCGTCCTTTTGCTAACCCATGTTAGTGAGGGGACGATTTTTGTTTGAAGAAAAGAAAGGAGAACACATGATTAAATTAGAAAATATCGACGTGACCTTTACGCAAGGTAAGAAAGTCGTAAAAGCCGTTCGAAATGTTTCTGTCGATGTGGAAGACGGGGATATCTATGGAATTATCGGATATAGTGGCGCTGGTAAAAGTACTCTAGTTCGTACTATTAACTTACTGCAACGTCCAACAAGCGGAACAGTCGAAGTGAATGGCATCGATTTATTGAAGTTAAAACCAAATGAATTGCGTGATGCACGTAAGAAAATTGGGATGATTTTCCAACACTTCAACTTAATGAATACGTTAAGCGTCTTTGACAATGTGGCTTTCCCGCTGAAAAAAGCGAAGAAACCGCTAGTGGAAGAAGGAGAAACAGCTGTTGATCCAACCGCGGAACCAAAATTGGTGAAGTTAACGAAGAAAGAAATTAAAGAGAAAGTTGATTCTCTACTGCAATTGGTTGGTCTTGAAGATAAGGCAAATAGCTATCCAAGCCAACTCTCTGGGGGACAAAAACAACGTGTGGCGATCGCTCGTGCGTTAGCCAACGACCCAGACGTATTGCTCTGTGACGAAGCGACAAGTGCGCTTGACCCTAAAACAACATACTCAATCTTAGAGTTATTGAAGAAAGTTAATGAGCAATTAGGAATTACGATTGTGATTATCACGCATGAGATGCAAGTTGTTAAAGAAATCTGTAATAAGGTTGCCGTAATGGAAGACGGTGAAGTGATTGAGCAAGGAACAGTGCTTGATATCTTTACAAATCCACAACGCAACTTAACGAAAGATTTTATCGACACAGCGACTCATATCAACCAAGGAATTGAAACAGTTCTCTCACACGAACAGCTCTTGAATCTGAAAGAGGGAGACTACTTAGTGAAAATTTCGTTTGTCGGTGCTTCAACAGGGGAACCGTTGATTACGAAATTATCGACTCAATTCCAAGTAGCAGCGAACATCTTATTCGCGAACGTGGAAATCATCCAAGAAACTCCAGTAGGAACATTATTGGTTGGTCTATCTGGTGAACAAGCAAGCATCGAAAGTGCACTTTCTTACATTAAAGGACAAGGCGTGTCAGTTGATGTTTTAGAAGAAGCAAAGGGAGGTGCCTAAGATGAATTTATTAGCCTTTATTGATTTTAAAACTTGGTTTCCAAACATCGATGCTAAAGTATGGGCGGAAATTCAAAAAGCCACATTTGATACATTAATCATGGTTGGTTTAACAGGTTTAATCGCCGGAATCTTAGGAATTGCCTTAGGGGTGACACTAGTTGTAACACGTGAAGGAAACATCCTTGAAAACAAACCATTGTACTTGATACTTGATAAAGTCGTGAACTTATTCCGTTCAATTCCATTTATCATTCTTGCCATGTTACTGATTCCGGTAACTCGTGCAATCGTAGGAACAACCATTGGGATTCCTGGGGCAATTGTCCCGCTAGTATTCGCTACCGTTCCATTCTACTCTCGTCAAGTGCAATTAGCGTTGACCGAAGTAGATAAAGGGGTTATCGAAGCGAGTGAAGCAATGGGATGTACACCGCTAGAAATTATCTTCCGCGTGTACTTAAAAGAAGGCTTGCCAAGCTTAATCCGTGCAAGCTCACTAACAATTATCAGCTTAATTGGTTTAACAACCATGGCCGGAGCGTTTGGTGCCGGCGGTATCGGTAACGTAGCTATCTCACGTGGCTATAACCGATTCCAAGGAGACGTTATCGTGGTAGCTACAATTATCATGTTAATCATCGTCTTCATCACCCAAGCAATCGGTGACTATTTAGAGAAAAAAGCCACTAAATAACAGGATGCGAGCAATCGCGTTCAGAAATGGAACGTTGGACCGGAACACCGGAAGGAACGTGAAACGTTCTGCGGATGTTTCGGGAAACGCACGCCATTTCTGCGATTGCGAGCTCAACTACAACAGGATGCGAGCAATCTCATCCAAAAACAAAAATAAACTAACTCAAAAGGGGAAAACAAAATGAACTTTAAAAAATTATTCGTAGCTGCAGCGGCAGCATTATCATTAGCAGCATGTGGAGCTGCACAATCATCAAACTCAGGAAACTCATCAAGCTCAGCTTCAACAGAAGCTAAACAAGAAAACAAACACGTGAAAATCGGTGTTAACGCTGGTAACCACGAAGTTTGGGATGACATTATTGCTCGTTTGAAAGAAAAAGAAGGTATTGAAGTAGAATTAGTAGAATTTACTGACTACGTACAACCTAACCAAGCGTTAGAAAATGGCGACGTTGACTTGAACGCTTTCCAAACAATTATTTACTTAGAACGTTTCAACAAAGAACAAGGAACACACATCAAACCAATCGGCTACACTGTAATTGCTCCAATGGGTGTGTACTCTAAGAAAATTAAAAACGTAAGTGAATTAAAAGATGGCGATACAATTGCTATTCCTGAAGATACTTCAAACAACTCACGCGCATTACGTTTACTACACGCAGCTGGCGTTATTAAATTAAAAGATCCTAACAACACTTTAGCAACTAAAGATGACATCGTTGAAAATCCTAAAAACATCGAAATCAAAGAATTACCTGCTGGACAAACAGCTCGTGCTTTAGATGATGTTGCTGCTTCATTAATCAACAACGGTTTCGCTGTTGAAGCTGGATTCCAACCAACAAAAGATGCTATCTTCATCGAACAAATTACTGACTCTTCACAACCTTACTACAACGTAATCGCTGCTAAAGAAGGTAACGAAAACAACGAAGTTTACAAAAAAATCGTAGAATACTACCAATCACCTGAAACAGCTAAGAAAATCGAAGAAGTTTCAAAAGGTGCTAACGTACCAGTTTGGGAAAAAGCTAAATTGAACAACTAGGATGCGAGAAAAGCAAGTTACATTTAGAAAATAACAAAACCTTAAGAGGCGTGCCTAGCATGCCTCTTTATTCAATGAAAGAAGGCAAAAACGATGAGCGAAATTAAACAAAAAGCACAAGCGTTAAACGAATATCTTGTCGCAACAAGAAGACATTTTCATGAAAACCCAGAATCAAGCTTAAAAGAGTACGATACTGCTGCCTACATTCAAAAAGAATTAACTGCATTTGGAATCCCATTTGAAAAAGTAGCTGAAACAGGGACGTTAGCTATTATTAAAGGTGGTAAAGGAGAAGGAAAGACCGTTTTACTTCGTGCCGATATCGATGCGCTAGAACTTCCTGACTGCACTGGTAAACCTTATGCGTCTAAACGTCCTGGGTTAAACCATGCCTGCGGACATGATGCGCATACGACAATGGGGTTAGGAACGGCAAGAGTCCTGAACGAATTGAAAGACAGCTTTGCAGGGACCGTCTTAATTGCATTTCAACCAGCAGAAGAAATCGGTGCGGGAGCGAAGCAGTTTGTCGCTTCTGGAAAAATTGACAACATCGATGAATCATTTGCGATTCACGTCAATTCAGGATTACCTGTCGGATCGTTTGCAGTTGAAGGTGGACCGGTGAATGCTTCGTGTGATATTTTCAAAATCAAAATCACAGGAAAGAGTTCTCACGTAGGACGTCCTCATTTAGGGCATGACGCGCTAGTGACAGCCAGTGAAGTGGTTGTGGCTTTGCAAACCATCGTCGCTCGTGAAGTGAATCCAATCGATCGTGCTGTTGTCGGAGTGGGTAAACTAAATGCAGGAACCCGCTATAATATCGTTGCTAACGACGCTGAAATCGAAGGAACGATTCGTGCGTTTAGCCATGAAACACGTTCACACTTAAAAGAAGCTGTTACACGTATTGCCAAAGGAATTGCTGAACTTAATCGTTGTGAATTTGAAATTGATTGGTATGATGCGGCAGCTCCAGTCATTAACACTCCAGAGTTAGCCGAAGAATTCCAAAAAGTAGTTGCGAAAGTAGAAGGAATCGACAACCTGATCACAAAATACGAATCATCTATGGGTGCCGATGACTTTGCGGATTACGTAGTGAATAAACCTGGTGTTTATGGCTTATTAGGCAGCCAATCTGGCGAAGAAACAGCTTATGGGCATCATCATGAAAAATTCGATATCGATGAGCGTGTATTAGCACTTGGTGTTGAAATTGAAGTGAAGTATTTCTTAAGCAGACTTGCGTAAAAAAATGAGCGGAAAA
>CALALK010000041.1 GCA_937923125.1 uncultured Carnobacterium sp. | reverse complement strand
CTTTGCTAGATGCAGTCGAAAAACGATTAGAACGAGGAGAGCAAAGTGTCTTACTATTGAACCGACGCGGATATTCTTCATTTGTACTTTGTCGTGATTGTGGAACGGTTTTGGAATGCCCAAATTGTGATATTTCATTAACGCTTCATATGGATACGAGAAGTATGAAATGTCACTATTGTGGTCATGAAGAACATATTCCTAATTTCTGTCCGAAATGTCATAGTCGACAAATTCGTTATTTTGGAACAGGAACGCAAAAGGTGCAAGAAGAATTGCAAGAAGTATTCCCAGATGCGCGCATTGTGCGAATGGACGTGGATACGACAAGACGTAAAGGGCAACATGAAGCGATTCTGAAACAGTTCGAGAATCAAGAAGCCGATATTTTAATTGGAACTCAGATGATTGCGAAAGGTCTTGATTATCCAAACGTAACGCTTGTAGGTGTGATTAATGCGGATACAGCGCTGAATATTCCTGACTTTAGAAGTTCGGAAAAAACATTCCAACTACTGACTCAAGTTTCAGGACGTGCAGGGCGTGGGGATAAACCAGGTGAGGTATTTATCCAAACTTATAACCCAACGCACTACGCGATTCAATTAGCACAAGGTCATCAGTATGAGCGATTCTTTGAAACAGAGATGCGGATGCGTCATATGGCAAATTACCCACCGTACTTCTTTACAACGATGATTACTTTCTCAAGTGAAGAAGAAGGAGTGGCGTTGAAGAAAGCTATCGAAGTGCATAAGGCGTTGAAGGCGAACGTGTCGCCAAATGCAGTTGTGTTAGGCCCGACTGCTAAATCGATTGCGCGAATGAATAATCGTTATTATTTCCAAATTATTGTGAAATACAAAAACGAACCGCAACTACAAGAGTTTCTTGAACAACTGATGATGGAAACGCAAGAAGTGGGTTCAAAGAAATTACTCATGACGATTGATATGGAACCACAACATTTCTTATAGAGGTGAAAAATGAAGAAAGTTATTTTTATGGGAACGCCTGAGTTTTCAACAGGTGTTTTGAAACGATTAATTGATGATGAAACAGTTGAAGTGATTGCCGTTGTCACACAACCAGACCGTGCAGTTGGACGTAAGAAGATCATTACACCAACTCCTGTGAAGGTAGTGGCATTGGAGCATGATATTCCTGTCTATCAACCTGAAAAATTAAGTGGGTCGCAGGAATTGGAAGCGTTGATGCAACTAGATGCAGATTTAATTGTAACAGCAGCTTATGGTCAATTCTTGCCAACGAAGTTTTTAAACTTCCCACGTTTTGGGGCGGTGAACGTTCACGCGTCGCTACTGCCAAAATATCGTGGAGGAGCGCCAATTCATTACGCGATTATGAATGGGGACAAAGAAACTGGCGTAACCATTATGCGAATGGTTGCGAAGATGGATGCGGGTGCGATTATTTCACAACGCGCCATTCCAATTACTGGTGAAGATGACGTCGCTAGTATGTTTGAAAAATTAAGCGTCGTTGGAGCAGACTTACTGATTGAAACCTTACCAGCGTTATTTGCTGGAACGATTACTGAAGTGGAGCAAGATGAAGCGCTAGTATCGTTCTCTCCAAACATTTCAAGAGACGAAGAGCAAATTGATTGGAATAAAACGGCGAGTGAAGTAGATTGCTTCGTTCGTGGGTTACGTCCATGGCCAACATCTTTTACGATTTTAAATGGGAATCGTGTGAAGATGTGGGGTGTTGCTTTAACGGATAAACAAACGACTAAAGCACCAGGAAGCTTATTTGTAGAAGGCGGACGTCTATATGTGGCTTGTGGAGGCGGAACTGTCCTTGAGATTACACGTCTTCAACCAGCAGGAAAAGCTCAAATGGATGCGAAGGCATTTATGAATGGATTTTCAGAATGGTTGAAGGATGATGCCGCTTTTGAGGGATTAAACCATGAGTAATGTACGTGACATTTGCGTAGAATTATTAACGAATGTAGAAAAGAATCAAGCATACTCGACAGTTGCTTTTCAAAACGTGTTACAAAAACATAAATTGGATGCAAGAGACAGAGGGTTATTAACGGAATTATTCTACGGAACGATTCAGCGTAAATTGACATTAGACTTCTATTTAAAACCATTTATCGAGAAACAAAAGAAAATGGAACTATGGGTACTCAGTTTACTACGAATGACTGTATACCAAATGGCGTATCTTGACCGTGTTCCAGATCGCGCAGCCATTTATGAAGCAGTACAGATTGCTAAGAAACGTGGCCATCAAGGAATTGCAAAATTCGTCAATGGTGTTCTTAGAAATGTGCAACGTGCTGGATTTGATGGCGTTTCTTCTATTGAAGATGAACGTGAACGCTTGAGTGTCGAATATAGTATGCCACGCTGGATTGTAGATTTATTATTTGAACAATATGGGGAAGAAGCTAGAGAAATTTTCCCAAGTTTAAATATTGCGCCACATTTAAGCGCGCGTGTTCAAAATCCAAATATGTCCATTCAAGAAGCACAAACTCTTCTAAAAGAAGAAGGCGTAACGGTTCAGCCGAGTAAGTTGTCTCCTCGTGCAGTGATTGTCGAAGAAGGGGATTTACTGCAATCAAAAGCATTCAAGGAGGGAATCATAACGGTTCAAGATGAGTCTTCCTCATTGGTGGCTCAAGTAGGAGGGTTGCACCCTGGAGATAAAGTGCTCGATACATGTGCTGCTCCTGGAGGGAAAACCACTCATTTTGCTAGCTATTTAGTAGCCAAAGAGGGTGGACTAGTTGAGGCGTTAGATTTACATGAAAATAAATTACGTAAAATCCATCAAAATGCTAAACGTCTAGGAGTAGAAGACCGTATTCATACACATGCTCTTGATGCTAGAAAAGCAAAAGAGTTATTTAAAGAAGAAAGTTTTGATGCGGTATTTGTGGATGCTCCGTGCTCAGGTTTAGGTCTGATGCGACGTAAACCAGATATAAAATACACAAAAAATAGTGAAGATTTAACAAATTTAACAAAAATACAGTTGGAAATTTTGTCTTCAATTGCTACAATGGTAAAGAAAGGTGGAAAACTGATTTATTCTACTTGTACAATTAACAAGGGAGAAAACGAAGAAGTAGTCCACAGTTTTTTAGAAGGACATCCGGAATTTGAGGTGCAACCAATCGAAGAATTTGGCTGTACAATGGAGAATCCGATGCTTACTATTCTACCGCATGAATATCATACGGATGGATTTTTCATCGCAAGGATGGTAAGAAAATAATTCGCAACAGGAGGAAAAATATGAAGATAGCCATCAAGAGTGACGTCGGCCAGAGACGTACCGTAAATGAAGATGCTGCCGGATATTTTTTGAATACTCAAAACGTACCGATGATCGTCGTATGTGACGGAATTGGTGGGCATAATGCTGGGGATGTAGCAAGTGCTATGGCATTATCGCATTTGGGAAAACGTTGGGAAGAAGAAAGTATTACGGATACAGAAGCCGCTTATCAATGGCTCGTTAAAAATATTCAGGCCGAAAATGATCGTATTTTTCAAAAAGCGAATCAATATCGTGAGTTAGATGGAATGGGAACAACAATTGTAGTTGCTGTAGTCATCGGTTCTGAATTATTAATTGCAAACGTCGGTGATAGCCGTGCTTATTTGTATCGCAATTTTCAAATTAAACAATTAACAGAAGATCATACACTCGTACAAGAGCTTCTTAAATCAGGGGAAATTACAGAGGAAGAAGCTAAGAGTCATCCACAAAGAAATATTGTAACGCAGTCTTTAGGAATTACACTCAATGTTCAAATTGATTTTGTAAGAGTGAGCCTGAAGAACGAAGATACGATTTTCCTTTGTTCAGATGGTCTGTCAAATATGATTGAAGATCAATATATTAAAGAGATTTTAGGGAATTATTCAGATGTAGAAACTCAGGCGATTAAAGCTGTAGAGGCTGCAAATGAAGCTGGTGGTCGTGACAATATAACCGTTGCGATTGCAAAATACACTGCTAGGGAGGAGGTAGAACAATGATTGAACCAGGGAAAACAGTCGGTGGACGTTATAAAATCAAGTCTCATGTAGGGACCGGTGGAATGGCCACTGTATACTTAGCGCAAGATTTAATTCT
The DNA here is from genome assembly GCA_937923125.1 of uncultured Carnobacterium sp. Lineage (GTDB taxonomy): Bacteria > Bacillota > Bacilli > Lactobacillales > Aerococcaceae > Granulicatella. The sequence goes on along the minus strand of CALALK010000041.1, from coordinate 1,153 downwards.
AGAAAGACCCGTGGCACTGAAAGTATTACGTTTAGACTTCCGTACAAATGATGCAGCCATGAGACGTTTTCAAAGAGAAGCACAATCTGCAACTCAATTGATTCATCCAAACATTGTGAGTGTATATGATGTTGGAGAAGAGAATGGTACCAATTATATTGTAATGGAATATGTTGAAGGAACGGATTTGAAAGAGTACATTCGTGAAAGAGGACCACTTCCTCCTCGCGAAGCTGTTCGAATTATGACGCAAGTAATTTCTGCAATTGCAGCGGCTCATCATAACCGAATCATCCATAGAGACATCAAACCTCAAAATATTCTTATTGATAAAAATGGAAATGTGAAGATTACGGACTTTGGAATTGCGATTGCACTTTCTGAAACGTCATTGACACAAACGAACACGTTACTTGGTTCGGTTCATTATTTATCTCCTGAACAAGCAAGAGGTGGAATGGCAACCATTCGCACAGATATTTACGCATTAGGGATTGTATTGTTCGAGCTGCTCGTTGGAGAAGTTCCATTTGAAGGGGAATCTGCTGTTTCAATTGCGTTGAAACATTTCCAAGAACCACTTCCTCGAATTTCACTCATGTTACCAACCGTTCCGCAAAGCTTAGAGAATGTAGTTCTAAAAGCAACAGCAAAAGAACCACTTGATCGCTATAGCAGTTGTGAAGAGATGTTGGAAGATTTACAAACATGCTTGAGTCCTGAACGCTTACACGAACCGATGTTTAAACCGACTGCATTAAGTCAGGAAACAAGAGTTTTACAACCGATTGCGACAGGGCCAATCCCTCGTAAGGTGCCAGCAACAAGTAAAGAAGTTCCAGAAATTCAATTTGACGAAGAAAAGAAAGTCGTCGAAGAGAAGCCAAAGAAGAAAAGAAGAAAATGGCCATGGATTTTATTGTTACTATTCTTACTGATTAGTGGCGTAGCAATTTATGCATTTATTCAATCTTCTCCAAAAGATGTGAAAGTTCCAGACGTAACAAATCTTACTGAAGCAGACGCAAAAGTAAAACTGGCAGATGCTAATCTTGAAGTGTCGGATGTCCAAAAGGTGAAGTCGGATACGGTTGAAGAAGGAAAAGTCGTTGAGACAAATCCTAAAGCAGGAAGTTCTGTAAAAGAAAAATCT
>CALALK010000040.1 GCA_937923125.1 uncultured Carnobacterium sp. | reverse complement strand
TTTCACTTTATTCGCATTATTTGCTGGCCTCATATTGATTTGTAATAAGTTAGCTAAATTCGTATCATCCATAGTTGCATTGCCTTGGTCATCTACCTTAATGGCCAGATAATGTGTAGTATCCGGTAAATAATCCATCCCTCTTAAACTTACATAATTATCTGCTTTGAAATCCAGCGCTGCTAATTGTAAAACAAAACGAACATTTAATCCTTTCGCATAATTTTCTTGAATTAATCGATTGTGTTCATTCCTCAAGCCCTCAAAAAATTCTTCTTTGTCAGTACGATAAGTTGCTCTCATATAATATTGATTGGCATCTATAGAAGGAGCAGTAAATTTCAGATACACCGTATCCCCTTCCACTTTATAATCCTCTAAATTATAAGCTCCTGCTTTACCAAGTGCATTAGTGTTCACTTTAAAGAACATAGGCGCATACACTTTCAATGGATATTTCTCCCCTTGATATTCGAATACTTCATCGTTCGAAAATGGAGGTTGTAGTTTAGATAACATATCCACCATATATCCATTCCAGAAATTATCAAAAAACTCTTCCTGATTAGAAGCGCCTGCTGCCTTAACAACTTTATCAAAATTACGTTGATCTACAAAAACTGCATCGACTAAACTTAAAGCGGTTAACACTTTTTTATCTGTAATACTCTTTTTCTTTTCTTCTAGAGATTCTGCAGCTTTTTTAAGTTCTGATAAATTTAGTGTCGATTTTTCCTTCGTTCTAGTTTCTACATAAACTTTTTCATAGGTTGCTGGATCTACTTTTGCGTTCCAGTCAAAACTCGCTGCTGGTCCTGTCACATCTGCTTTATGATAAGCCGCTTCTTGCGTTGTTTCCTTCGCTGATTCTGATATTGATGTAGTCTGAGAGCATCCCGCTACTACTAGTGATAGGATGGCCACACTCCCTGCTAAAAATCGTTTCGTTTCTTTTTTCATAAATGACTCCTCTCAACTCTTATAAAGAATGTTTTCACGATAACTTGGAATCATTATACCATAATCTTTTGACCTTCAAAACAATTTTTCGACCATTCTAATGATAGCAAGGAAAAAAGCACCCTCACTATCGTGAGAGTGCTTGATTCATTGATTATTGTAATTTTTCTAAGTCGGCTTGTAAGGCAGCTACTTTTTCTTTTGCAGCTTCTTCACTATCCGCTTTTGCACCGATGTAGAACTTAATTTTTGGTTCTGTACCACTTGGGCGAACCGCAATCCATGATCCGTCTTCTAAAATATATTTCAATACGTTAGAGGTTGGAAGTCCGATTTCAGAAACAACACCGTTAGCATCTTTTTGCTCGTTCACGGCAAAGTCTTGAGCTAATACTACTTTCAATCCTCCAAAGCTTGTTGGAACTGAAGAACGTAAGCCATCTAATAAAGCTTTAATCTTTTGTGGACCTTCTAAACCAGCTACTGTTACAGAAATTGTTTTCTCTAAGAAGTACCCGTGTTTTGCGTATAATGCTTGAAGGCCATCATATAAAGTCTTCCCTTCGTTCTTGAAGTGTGCTGCTACTTCTGTAAGTAATAACACTGCTTGAACGGCATCTTTATCACGGACGAATGATTTTACAAGGTATCCATAGCTTTCTTCGAAGCCGAACATGAATGTATGCTCTCCTGTTTCTTCGTCGTGTTGGATTTGTTCTGCGATGAATTTGAATCCTGTTAATACATTCATCATTTCAGCGCCATAGCTTTTAGCAACTGCTGTTGGGAGTTCGCTACTTACGATTGATTTCACGACAAGTGCATTACTTGGAAGAGTTCCTGCTTGTTGGTGAGCATATAATAAGTAATCGACTAAAATTGCAGCGATTTGGTTTCCTGTAATCACTTGGTAGCTTCCATCTG
>CALALK010000039.1 GCA_937923125.1 uncultured Carnobacterium sp. | reverse complement strand
CCATAATCTATACCTCCAAAAATTTGCATTTGTCTACACCGATTTAATCCATGTTACCCGAAAACTTATGAGCATTTTTCCAAGTCTTTCCCTGGTTTAAAGATTCATAATTGGTTTGATTATTATTAATATCCGTAAATCTTAAATGTATTTTTCCTTCAGAATCAATTTCTCCCTCAACTTTAGGAGATGTATCCGGAGCATCAGAAATATAAATCATCCTATTTTCCTCAATTCTTACAAAATACCATAGACTTCTAGCCATAGCCCTATCAACCTCTATAAGTCCATAGTTAGAATTTGGTATTATGATAGCATTTTCAAGAGATAAACTATCTAATATTTCTTGTTTAGTTAGTGGTTTATGAATGGTATCTTTCGCAGGAAGCGTAGGAGAATAATTTTCCTCATAGACAATAGGCTTGCCCTCAGAGTCTAAATTATCATGTTGAACATTCCTATCACTATCTCCTAAGGAAACTTTTACTACATCCCATGTCCCAGTCCCAAGTTCATCCAACATCGCAAGGCTAACCCTATTTCCATCCCACTTTATCCAGTACTTACCTGCTGAAATTGGTGAAAATCCATCATCGAGGGAGGTTTCTGCGCCTAAATCTTCAATAAATAAAGGATTTATCCTTTCAAATAAACTTACATTTGACGAAAGCAAGAACGAAGCCTCATCAACTACTAGCGTATGTTTTTTATCAGGGGAAATAAAAGTATAGTAGGTACTTACAAGATGACCACCTAAAAAAATTAAAGACCCAAATAAGAATCCTGCAATTAATAAAATCCAGCCTGTTACCAGAATAACTCTAGCAATGTTACTAGAATATTTCTTCCAAAATAGCTTTAGAAAAAAGACAAGCCAAGCTACAATCATCAGTAAAAGAATAAATAGGACATCTTCTTGCCTTAATTGTAACCCAAAGAAATCAATTAATATTCTATAACCAGTCCTACTTTTTATATATAAAAGTATCATGGAAACTGCTAGCCATATTAATGTTATTGCTGATAGAATGTATGTTTTTATCTTGTTATTTTTTACTTTTGCCATGTTTTTATCCTATAAATTCTAATTTATATTTATTATACCATAAAAAATAAGCCTACAGATTTTACTCCGTAGTCTTAGTATATTTTTATATTAACTTATTAACTTCGTTTTGAACCTCTAAATATCCTCTTTTTTGTTCGCTTTTAGAAAATCAGATTTTTCCTTAGCTATCCGCTCTGCCTCTTGTTTAGCAAATAATAGCTTAATTGCCTTATCCCTACGAGCCGCTAAAGTACCAACATCGTGCCGTGTTTTACGCATAATTCCTTCATCAAGAATGAGAATTTCATTATCGTAATCCTTAATTTTTCGATAAGCTTTAGCATAAGAATCATATAGCGCAGGAGCATCATAGCCGTTATATCGAGCTTTATCAAAAAGTGCAATAGCTTCATCTACTTTGCCATTTTTCCTGCCAGATCCCTCTCTATATCCTACGTGCATAATTACACCTCCATCAGGTGTTTATGTTATACAATAAAGGCATTGTTTTTAAGTATTAAAAATCCCGATTTGATAAATATTTAGAATAGTAAGCAGTTCAATGTTACGAAGAAACTTTGCCAATCAACTTATCAACTCACCATTATTTAGTCAACCATCTTATCAACTCACCAAATCAATAACCGTATCGGCTGATTACTTTTCAAATTCCCCAATTTCGGATATCTTCCCTCAAAACAAAAAACCGTGATTATCCTTCCGGCTTAAAACCAGACCTCAAATCACGGAAAGCCTTTATTTACTTATCTTATTACACTCTTATTTATCAACCCTTGACATTAATACTACCGTCTCAACATGCGCAGTCATTGGGAACATATCCACGGGTTGCACGTACTGCGCCTCGTAGCCTCGTTCCTTGAAGTGTACAAGGTCGCGAGCGAGTGTTGCTGGGTTACAGCTCACATACACGATACGTTCTGGGCTAGTTTCGCATGCTGCTTCGATAAAGGCAAGGTCGAGCCCTTTGCGCGGTGGATCCACCACAATCACATCTGGCTGGATGCCTTCTTCCTTCCAGCGTGGCATAATTTTCTCAGCCGCACCCGTTTCAAAGTGCACATTCGTCACGCCGTTTGCCTTCGCATTTTCCTTCGCCATCACAATCGCATCATCCACGATTTCCATGGCATAGACTTTCTTGGCATCGCGGGCAAAGGCCAAGCTCATCGTCCCGATTCCGCAATACGCATCCACGACCGTCTCGCCGCCCTTCAAGTCCGCAGCGTCAATCGCCTGTTGATAAAGTACTTCGGTTTGCACGGTATTCACTTGGAAGAACGAACGCGCGCTAATCTTGAACGTGAATTCGAACAACTTCTCTTCGTACACATCTTCCCCGAATAGCACCTTCGTCTCACGTCCCATGATGACGTTCGTTGGCTTCGGTTGGATGTTTTGCACGATAGACACCACTTCCGGATGCGCCGTTGTAATGTCTCTGACAATCGCCTCCGCTTGTGGCAACACCTTTGTTCTCGTCACAAAAATAATCATCACTTGCTTCGTACGCAAGCCGCGTCGCACGATAATATGCTTCAAGTCGCCAGTATGATTGGCCTCATCATACGCCACCACTGGATACTTTCTTAAAATATCACGCACCGCCACAATCAAGCGGTCAATTTGAGGGTCTTGAATATGGAAGTCTTCAATTGGAATTAAGTCATGTGAGTTCTTCTTGAAGAAGCCTGTCGTCAACTGACCGTTTACCGTACGCACTGGAATTTGCGCCTTGTTTCGGTAGCCCAGCGCACTCTCCATTCCAAGCGTTGGACGAACTTCTAATTCAGGCATCTTCGCGATTTTCGTCATCACATTTTTCACTTGTTGCTGCTTGAAGTCCAGCTGGCTCTCATACGTCATATGTTGCAACGGCATCGTCCCAACACGTGTTCCGAGGGCGTCTTTTACCTCCACACGGTTCGGACTCACTTCCAGCCACTCCTCCACACGCGCGTAGCCATAACTTTTTCCAATCTTCATCGTCTTCACACGAACGACTTCTCCGGGAATACTATTTTCGATAAATAGCGGGAATCCATCGACCTTCCCGACCCCAAGTCCTTCATGCGTTAAATCTTCAATTGTTACTGTATAAAATTCGTTTTTCTTCATTTCTGTTCCTCCAGAGTTTATCACGTTTATTATACCGTCTTTTAGTGGAAATAAAAAGGCTACTCCAACAAGTGTCAGAGTAGCTAATTCAATTTTGTTAATATCCAAACGGCTTGAGCTGAATATCCACCTCATATCCATTTTTGTGTGCCAGTTCGATGAGTGTAGATAGACTTGGATTTTTCTTTCCACTCTCTAACCTTGACAAATTCGTTCTTTCAAAACCAACTTTCTTTGCGTATTCCTCTCTGGATAAATTGCTTTCCATTCTGAGACGAATAATACGAAGTGCAGCCCTATGTCTCGCCAACTCTTTCGCTACATCCTCTTTAAAGTTCGGATAGCGGGATGCAATAATCGCGAATTTCTCTGCTCTTAAGGAACTCACTGCCATTCACCCCTTTCGTAATATCCTCTACTTCAAAGGTCAAATACATAATTCCTTCTTCTTCGTCATAATCTCCCCATTTTTCAATCATCTCCGGAGTAATCCCTTCTTCTTCAATCAGTTGCAAAATCGCAGCTGCCTTTACCATCCTCCCATACGGCATTTCCATTAACTCTTCAAAGTCTTCCTCCGTAAATTCACGTTTACACCACATAAACACACCTCCATTTTTCTTGATTGTATCATTTTTGATACGTATCAAAAATGATACATCTTGCTTTTTTCTTATACTATTTTGCTCAAAAAATCCTCCAAAAAGCTACACTCTTTGGAGGAAACACGATTAAATGAATATTTTTACTGTTTTCTAACTCGAAACCCTAGTGGTCAATGGAGCCTTAACTCTCAAAGCACTATCGCTAGAAGCTTTCACATCATTTGTAGTTGAACTCGTCATCGCAGAAATGGCGTGCGTTTCCCGTAACATCCGCACAACTCGTCTCGAGTCCTTTGCGTTGTTCCGGTCCAACGTTCCATTTCTGAGCGCGATGTCTCGTATCCTTAAAATTACGAAGAATCTTACGGATTTTATAATAGCTGTAACGGGAATAAGCATTAAAAGTGAATTAGCAGGAGTAGTCCACTTGAGGACGTACTCCTGCTTTGAATCTTTAAAGGTGAGAGACTTTAGGCTCGAACCGGTGCCCCGTTATAGCTTTTATAAAAGAATCCGTAAGGATTCGAAGTAATCCTCAGCCTTTATTATTGTTATTTTGCACTAGTTCTTTGCTTTAGGTTTTAAGAAGAAGAAGTTTAAGACGAGTAGCACCACAATCCATACACCAGGGACGATGAAGCTTTGGGCTGTTAAGGCGAAGTCGTTTTTGACAAAGAAATCCACAAAGTTTCCCATAAATGTATAGTGTGTCACTTTTGATACCGCATCGCTCAACATTGAGAACATCGGTAAGAACGCAATCACCATCATCGGAATCACACCATTTACTTGCGCTTTTGCTTGCGTATCTGTCAAAGCACCCACTAATAAGTTGAGTAAAATCACACAGATGGCCACACTCGCAACGATTGCACCATATTCCATCCAACGACCTGAAAGATCCGCTTTAACAATCATTGGGAAGCTCACTATCGTAATGACCGCTAATACCACTGGGTAGAATAAGATTGAAATTAAGTATTCTACTGAGTGAATGCCGCTTAAGAAGAGAGTTTTCAAGTTTTTCTTTTCTTTTTCTTCAGCAAGCATAATTGTAATCATTGATCCGACAGATAAGCTAAGCGCTAGCGGAATCATCATGAATAGGATTTGTACGGCTGTTTGTGGGTTGCCGTCTTTGTTCATGAAATGGTCGTATGCCACAAGCATTCCGTATGGGAATACGATTTGGAATAACATTGCTCCATTGCTTAAAATCATTTGTGTACGTAGCCAAATTAAGGCGCTAATTCTTTTAATCATTTAATTTCTCTCCTGTCAATTGAATAAAGATGTCTTCTAACGTTGGTTCCATTGAGTGAATCAGTTCCACTTGGCTCATGTCTTGGTCTTTTAACTCTTCAAAAGTCATCACTTGTTCGCTGTGGTCCATGAATGTCACTTTCACTCGTTTTTCTTTATTGTATTTTTGAATAATATCTCGTGGTGTTCCGATTTCCACTAGGTCCCCTTGGTTTAGTAGGGAAATGCGATCGCACATCTCTGTGGCTTCGACCATGTCGTGTGTCGTTAGGAAAATCGTTGTGCCCGCTGCTTTTAGTTCTTCCAACAGACGGTGAATCTTCTTAGAAGTCATTGGGTCTAGCCCACTCGTTGGTTCATCTAGGAAGAGTAACTCTGGTCTGTTTAGCAGTGCTCTTGCGAGAAACATTCGTTGACGCATCCCTGTTGAAAGTTTTTCCGCGATTGTCTTCTTACTTTCTAGTAGTCCGACTTGTTCAAGCACTTCATCGACGCGGCTATTTGGTAATCCGTAAATCTTCGCGTAGACGATTAAGTTTTTCTCAAGACTTAGTTTTTCGTAGTAGCCACTTGAATCTCCAACGAGTCCGATACGTGCTAAGTCTTCAGGAGTAAGGTCCTTTGTGTCTTTTCCGAGGAGCTGTGTCGTTCCTTCATCGGCTTTCAACTGGCCGGTTAGGATATTGATGAGGGTTGTTTTCCCTGCCCCACTTGGTCCTAAGAACCCGAAGATTTCTCCTTTATCGACGTTAAATTGAATTTGGTTTAATGCTGTCTTGTTTCCAAAACGCTTTGTAATTTTTTCTACTGTAATCATGTTTGCCTCCATGTGTTGTTCTTGATGATTCTACTTTAACAAAAACGAAGGTCACTCAGTAGGCCCGTCCGTCACGACTCACCATGACAAAAGTCACGATAAATGATAACTCACATCCTCGGATTTTTTCTTATATTTCCATAGAATTTCGGAACCCTTTTCATTATTGTTGTAAACGCAATTCTTCCTCTTTACTTTCCTATTTTTTAGAACTATAATGCAAGTAGAGAAAGGGGGTAGCGATTATGAACGTACCTACACTAGCATCACAACGTATCTCTCTAAGGCCCTTTCACGAAACTGACATGGAGATTGTAGCGGCTTTGCTAACGGACCCTCTAGCAACGTCTAATCTTCCATGGGTATCTGCAACGTCTCATTTAAATGCAGAGAACTTTTATACACACCTAATGGACAACGACCCGTACTTTTTTATCATTGAAATGAAGAATTACGACCTGCCAATTGGCTTTATGAAAGTCTCCACAGACCAAAGTCATCTATTGGATTTCGCGCTGCTCGAAGAATATTGGCATCGTGACATTTTAATTGAAGCCTTTCAATTATTACATCCGTACCTTGTTGAGCAGGGCATCTCAGAGCTCTATTTAAAAGTAGAAAGTACGCACACAGACTCTTGCGACTTCGCCAAACGGATTGGATTTTTATACGAGTACTCCTATGAGGTCAAAGACGGAAGCACGGTCCGACTCTACCACATGATTCTCATTCCCGAAACCGCTCGTTTCAACCCAGATATGTGGCAAACTCACTCTGAGCGCTTTATCGAAGCCCTTTAGCATGCAAAAACTCCGACTGGAATCCCAGCCGGAGTTTCTTTTTGTCTAATTTCTCGTCCCCTTTTTGAAGAGTTTGAAGCATTTCAAATATATATAAGCACAAATAAAATTGATGATTACGAAGTATCTTTCTTCCTTAAAAGCGCGATTTCATCCTAGGAGCCTTTTCCTCTTACCAACAAAATCAAAGCATTTCCACAAATTATAAAGCACAAATAAAATTGATGATTACGAAGTATCCTAAGGATTCTATAGTAATGGAAATAACGAGTGTAACCGAAATGAATTAGGGCGTCAGTTGATTTATCAACTTGACGCCCTTTGAAGTTCGGTAGGCAAAGAGACCTTGGCTCTTGCCGGTACAGTTATTTCCTTTACTATGAAGATATCCAAAAGGCAAAAGGAAGCCTTCGGCATATTTTTTATTATTTTTGAACTGACACAACTTCGAGCTCGCCTTTTTCGTTCTGAAGAACTTTAAACATAATCTCGTCCCCTTCTTTTGGCCCGTCTGGATGCTTCGAGTCCATCAAGAGCGTGCCGAAGCATTGGTTGCCTTCCACGCGCGAGATGCGGACCCATAAGCGTTCGGGGTCCTTCGTCTTGTCTTCGTAGTAGAACGCTACGCCAAAGTCATCGGGATGCTCGCGGTGGCGGAATCGGTCGAGTCCTTGGAACGAGCGTGTCTCTTCTTTTTCTTTGCTCTTTGTGTCATAGACTTCCGCAATGACGCGTCTTGCACGGTCTACGATATACGGATCCACTTCAATCCATTTCATTGAACAAAACTCGCAATCATCGAGGTTCGCTAGACGAATGAGATACATCGTCTCCTCTGGAATGAGGCGCATGTCGAGCGTCGTCTCTCCTTCTTTTGCGATCCATAGCGGTTGGAACGAAACGCCAGCCTCTTCGTCGATATATCCGTAGAGGACAAGCCCCGTGTCACCAGCCTTGGCTATTTCTGGCATCACGTCTTCGATGAGCGCTGCACAGCGAACGTAGACGAG
>CALALK010000038.1 GCA_937923125.1 uncultured Carnobacterium sp. | reverse complement strand
ATGAATATAACGAGCACATACCCCAATCACTGCACTAGGTACTCCTTGATTCATTAAGTGTGCTTTACCAGCATCTGTTCCACCTTGAGAAACAAAGTATTGGAACGGAATGTTATGTGTTAATGCGGTATCTTCTAAGAATTCTTTCATACGAGGAAGAGTCACCATACCTGGGTCTAAAATACGTAATAAGAATCCTTGGTCTAAGTGTCCAAACGTTTCTTTTGAACCATTAATATCATCTGCTGCTGAGCAGTCTACCGCAAAGAACAAATCAGGATTGAACTTCGTCACACTTGGACCCGTTCCACGTAATCCGACTTCCTCTTGCACGTTCGCTCCAGCGATTAATGTGTTTGGTAATTCCTCATCTTTAACGGCTTTTAACGCTTCAAGAACGACTGTACATCCATAACGGTTATCCCAAGATTTAGAAATCATGCGTTTCTTATTGGCAGTCCAAATGGTTTCTACATCTGGAACAATTGTATCTCCTGGACGGCAACCATATTCAAGCGCCTCTTCACGTGAAGTGAATCCAGCATCGAATAAAATATCGGTTACTTTCACAGCAGATTGTTGACCACCAGCTGCGCGTAAAAGATGTGGTGGGATTGAAGAAGAAATAATTGGATAGTCTCCATTACGAGTTAATAAAGTAAAACGTTGTGCTGAAACTACGTATGGGTTCCATCCACCTAAAGGACTTACTTTAAACATTCCGTTTGGAGTGATATTTGTTACCATGAAACCAACTTCGTCCATGTGTGCCGCAATCATAATGCGTGGTGCATCTTCTTCTTTGCTCTCACGAACCCCAAAAATCCCACCTAAACCATCTTGTTCGATACGGTCTACTAAAGGTGTTAATTCGCTTCTCATAAAGTCACGAATACGGCCTTCATGCCCACTTGTCCCTTTCATTTCTGTTAACGTTTTGATTAATTGTTCTGTATGAGCTTCCATTGTATCCTCTTCTTTCCTAGCACTTTAAAATATCTTATAAACGCGCCAAAAGCTGGAGGGACTCCAGCTTTCTTTGATTATCCAATTCTGTATAAATCAATAACGGCTCCTGTTTTTGCATCTGCATAAAATTCGTATTGGACAAGTTCATCATCTTCCTTGCGAGTAACCCCACCATAATAAACTTCCCCATAAAATTCTGGGCTATCCACGAATACAGGTTCCATTTCAATCCAAGAGCCTTCGATGGTTCCTACGACTTGAAATAATTTACGTACATTTTGAACAATAACATCTCCATTGACGTTTCTACGTTCAAACCATTTTGAAGCGGCCCATGCTCCAATAACAGCACCTGCTGCTAGAAGGAAGCTTGCACCTTTGAAACTATTTTTTGATTCCATATGAATCAGGCTCCTTTATTTGTTATTCAGGTTGTTTAAAAGCTTTTCTATCTTGTGGGAAAATCACTTCCACACGATAAATCGGATGACCTTTTGCTGAAAATTTCTCTTCATATTCTGTCATCACATTTCCTGGAAATTCCACTTGATGTAAATCTAACCAAACTTGTTTTAACACAAGTCCAAATTGCGAGAATGAAGCAAGGCTGTATTCAAACAATCCGCGGTTATCTGTCTTGAAGTGTAATTCTCCAAATGGTGGTAAAACTTTTTCATATCCGACTAAGAAACTCTCATGAGTCAAGCGACGTTTTGCATGACGTTTCTTTGGCCATGGATCCGAGAAGTTTAAGTAAATTTGGTCTACTTCACCATCTTCGAAGTAGTCTGTTACTTGTCCACCGTTCACATGTAATAATTGTAAGTTTGGAACATCTGCTGCAAGAGCTTTTTCAAGTGCGACTACTAGGACGCTTTCTTGAATTTCGATTCCAATATAGTTAATGTTTGGGTTTTGACGTGCCATACCGCTCACGAATTGGCCTTTCCCAGAACCAATCTCAATATGGATTGGATTGTTATTGCCAAAACGTTCATGCCATCTTCCCTTCCATTGTGCTGGATCTTGGATGACCATTTCTGGGTGAGAGGCTAAAGCATCTTTTGCCCAAGGTTTATTTCTTAATCTCAAAGTCTAACTCCTGTCTATTCTTCTGCGGGTTTTCCAATACGATTATTGTAAATCGACTTCACCAAAAGAATTTTCTCGTTCATTTCAAGGTAACGTCCCTCGAAGTGCGTTTTCTTAATATAATTCAAGCAATTCATTAAGGCATACCATTCAATTCGTTGATAAATATTTGTAGACAGTTGTAATCCATACATATCAAGCCATTCACCCCATTGATGAACAGGAATGTATTGTGTCAAGATCATTGTCAAATCAGAAACTGGATCGGCAAGGCGAACCATTTCCCAGTCGACAAGGTAGAGCTTTCCGTCTTCAGATAACATAAAGTTACGACGATCAAGGTCTCCGTGACAAACTGTTTTCCCAACTTCGCTAACTAGCGGAATAGTCTCAATTAAGTAATTTAATACTTCGTTTAAGAAACGGTGGGTTTGTAATCCTGACTGTAAATTATTTAAATATTCATCGATGAATTTTTGAGTGCTATACTCTTCACCTTGAATTTGTTGTAACATTTGTAAAAGATTTGGGGATTGGTGAATCTGTTTTAACAGCTCGATGACTTCGACGGAACCCATTTCTTCCTTAGTGAGGGATCTGCCAGACAACCATTCTTGAGCTGTAATGACATCACCATTACCCGCACGTTTGGTCCATATTAACTTAGGAGTGATACCTTCACCCGATAGCACCGCTAAAAACGGTGAAGCATTTCTCTTTAGAAATACACGTTCATGGTCTTTTACTCCCATGTACGCTTGACCGGTGTCCCCACCAATTGGATGGAGATCCCATCCTGAGTCCATGTTATATTCCATCTATTCCATCCCTAACGACAAATTCTGTTTCCTTTAATAAATCTATTCTTTTATTTTATGGTTTTATGCCATTTGAGTCAAGTTTGTGCGCTACTTTTAGCCTACAAACTTAAATTTTTCTTCTCTTCTTAAGGAATCGATACCGTAAATAAAATTGTGTGAATAAGATCCCGAAAATCGGATATAAAACAATTCCTACTATAACAATTAATTCGCGCATGCCAATTGCAGAAGAAATCCCAAGTACAACACCGGATGCGACCATCGTCATCATGAGAACCGATAAATCATCCTTAAGTCGAGTATTACTATCCACTAAAGAAGCAAAATGACTATTTTGTGTATTCGCGCTTTGAATCACTCCTACCAGTTGGAAGCCTAAAAGCATCACAAGTATCGCGTTTACGATAAAGTTCCAATAATACGGTTGGGAGAATAACGCCACTACAAAGCTCACGACTGCCAGCTGTAATAACAAACTCATGTACTGGCTTGTTCGAATAACTGTACGACTTACTAAATAGCGATGCCCACTAGGTTGATTTCCAACAAGCATCTTCAATACGCCATCGAGATAAGTTCGACGATGTGCGTGAGGCTTATGCAACATTGGTACATCGACAAATAAGGCAAATAAACGATAAATACGTTGTTGTCTTTCTAATTCCATTTCAATCATTTTATCAAATTGGTACACAAACGCTGCTTTTCCATAATATTGTTCGACAAAGATACTTAGAAGTACTGGAATAACTAATAATACAATTGACCAACCTTCAGAAATCCATAAAAACATTCCAAAGAAGTTCGCTACTGCAATCATGTAAATACCGAGTTTTTCCATCCATGTAAAATGAAGGACTCCACGGTAAGCGTATTTTGTACAACGGAATAATAAGTCTTTAAAGAACACTTGTAATAGGAATAATTTAACGAACATACTCATATTCGTTCCAAAGGCTTGTGCCAAAATTGGAAAGACAATTCCAGTTGATGCTAACATCACGAGTAGCGGAAGCACCCAACTTCGACGAATGGCTTTTTGTAAATACGCCTTAAAGTCTTGTCCTACTACCGATAAAAAGATCCCATCAGCTGGTTCGAGTAACGTTGCTACCCCACCAAAGAATGGAACACTCGCTAGTAAAGCTCCAAGCAATCCTAACAATGGTAATTCCAACACACGAATCGATTGAATCCAACTCGAATATTGCACCATGATAAAGCCAAATAAGAAAAATAAAACAATCAAGAAATGGTCATTCAGTACATAACGCATATACTTCATGCTTTTCTTTTGATATTTTCTTACTCGAGTCTCAAAAAGCTCTGCACTATTCATCGGCATCGTCCCCTGTCGTTAATGCAAAGTAGATTTCCTCTAAAGAAGATTCTTCAATATTCGAAGTGGCACGTAAGCCTTCGATATCGCCTTGAGCAATCACTTTTCCTTCGTGTAATACGATGAAACGATCGCAATACTTCTCAGCAGTATCCAATACGTGCGTGGACATTAAAATCGCTGCACCCTTTTCTTTCTTCTCTTTTAAGACTTGAAGTAAAGTACGAATCCCTAGTGGATCGAGCCCTAAGAATGGTTCATCGACCACATAGACGGGTACATCTAGCATTAACGCACAGACGATTAATACTTTTTGCTTCATCCCTTTTGAGAAATACGCTGGGAACCAGTCTAATTGCTTCGTTAAACGGAATGCTTCCACAAGTTCCATCGCATGCTTCATTGTTTCTTCGTTCATTTGATGATATGAACGAGCCACAAATTCAATGTGCTCTCTAAACGTCAATTCTTCATAAAGAACTGGACTTTCTGGAATGACCGCAATCGATTGACGGTAGCCACGTTGGTTTTCGAGGATGCTTAATTGCTCCACTTCCACTCTTCCGCTAAAAGGGGTCAGTTGCCCAATAATCGTTTTAATCGTCGTACTCTTTCCGGCACCATTCAGCCCGATAAGTCCACAAATTTCTCCTGGATTCACATCAAAAGTAATATCCGTAATGACAGGAACTTTCGTATATCCTGCAGTCACTTTGTTTAATTGTAGTGTCATATAGATTCTCCTATCTAACTATTCTCCTTATTATACCATAAAGCCAAAAAAGTGTGAAAGGACGCGGAATAAGTGCACTTTTCTTATTCAAGTATAGAACCCTCGAACAATTTCACCTCTAAGAACTAAATAACAGCTCTCCGTCCTGAAAGCCTTTCATTTTACAGCATTTTTTGATACCATAGAGGTACGAACTCAAGGAGGAAACACCATGACAGATTGCATTTTTGACAAAATTATTAATAAAGAAATTCCAGCACATATTGTGTATGAAGATGACGTAGTACTTGCGTTCCTCGATATTTCGCAAGTAACACCTGGACACACACTGGTTGTTCCGAAGAAACACGTAGCAAATATCTTTGAATATGATGAAGACTTAGCAAGCGCGGTATTTGCACGTATTCCTAAAATCGCACGTGCCGTTCAAGCATCAAACCCAGATATTAAAGGATTAAACATTTTAAGTAATAACGGGGAGTTGGCCTACCAAAGCGTCTTCCACTCTCACATCCATTTAATCCCACGCTATACAAATGAAGATGGCTTTGGATTAAAATGGCACCCAACTAACCCAAGTTCAGAAGTATTAGCAGAAATCGCGCAGTCAATTCGCGAACAAATGGAGGCATAATCAATGAGTAAATTTCTAAAAGGTTTTATTTTCGGTAGTGTTATCGGAGGCGCCGTTGCCCTACTAAACAATCCAAGAAGCGGAAAGGAAAACCGCGAAATTCTATCTAAACAAATTCAAGAAGTGACACAGGACGTGACAGTCATCAATACCGGTAAAGCCACTCTTGAAAGAGGCATTAAAGAACTCCAAGAAGTGATTGTTCCACAAACAATGGAAGTTGTGAATTCTATTCAAGAAGAAGTCACAAAATTCCAATTGGAAAATAAACCACGCTTCAGACGGATTCAAGATAAAATTCAAACATTGCAAACGCACCTTAAAGAAATGAAATAGAGGGTTTGCCCTATGATTAAATTATTTGCATCGGATATGGACGGTACTCTCCTCACGAACCACGTAGAGGTACATAAAAACAACATTCAAGCGATTCGAAAACTCCAAAAACAGGGGAAACACTTTATCGTTTGTACTGGACGCGATTATCTTCAAGCCAATCTCGCGCTCGAACAAGCAGAATTGCATCTTCCTGTCATCGCCATGAATGGGGCACAAATTTTCGATAAGAACCACGACATTATTTGGGAAGTAACGATTCCACACGATACCGTCTATACTCTATTAGACTACTTCGATTCGATTGATTTGGACTGGCAGCTCGTGACTTCTGAAGGAAACTTTAGAAAAAACTATGCTCTCTTTATCAACAAAGTGATCGAACGAAAAAAGGCTGAAAGAAATAATCTATCGCCTGAACAATTGAAAGAGGAAATCAGACAGCTAAAAATCCTTCTAGAGGCAACCGATGTGACTACTGCTGAAGAAGTGCTATCGATTCCAGATATTAAAGTGTTCAAGATTATCGTTTCTCACGATGACGGGCCTACTTATTTCAAGCCCGTTCGTGAACATATCGATCAAGCACATCCAAACCTTGTGGTCACTTCCGCATTTTATACTGATTTGGAAATCAATCATAAAGATGCTCAAAAAGGCATCGCTGTTGCTCACTATGCGAAAACACTTGGTTTATCGATGAAAGAAGTTTTTGGAATTGGCGATAACTTCAATGACGTTTCAATGATTCGTGATGCTGGAATTGGTGTTGCGATGGGAAATGCTCCAGACGAAGTAAAAGCCATTGCTGATTTTGTAACAGACACCAATGTTAACGGCGGTGTGGCAAAAGCCATTTGGCGTGTCCTTGAACAAGAAAAATAAGCATCACTCTCTTCTCTTTCTTGAGAGAAGGGAGTTTTTTATACTCAGAAACTCATGTCATAAAATGTAACATGAAATGAGACTAGATTTTTGCATTTTCAGAAAAACTTCCATATAATAGAAAAACCTTATACGTAAGGTAGA
The DNA here is from genome assembly GCA_937923125.1 of uncultured Carnobacterium sp. GTDB lineage: Bacteria > Bacillota > Bacilli > Lactobacillales > Aerococcaceae > Granulicatella. The sequence continues at coordinate 2,553 of CALALK010000038.1, read as the reverse complement.
TTTGGAGGAATATGTATGAACATTAAGAAATTAAGCTTGGGAGCTGTTCTAGTCACTCTATTGATGACTCTTCTATCCCTCGTTTCTCCGACAAGTTCTGTTAAAGCAGAAACTAAAAAATATGTAATCGCAACAGATATTACATTCGCTCCATTTGAATACCAAGATACAAATGGTGAATACGTCGGAATTGATATTGAATTAATGAAGAGTATCGCAGAGGCTGAAGGCTTCGAAGTAGAATTCAAACCACTTGGCTTCAATGCTGCCGTTCAAGCATTAGAATCTGGTCAAGTAGATGCTGTGATGGCCGGAATGGGTATTACGGATGAACGTAAACAAAAATTTGACTTCACAGATAGTTACTATGACAGCGGAATCGGGATGGGAGTTTCTAAAAACTCTGACATCACAAGCCTTTCTGATTTACAAGGTAAAAAAGTTGCTGTTAAATTAGGAACACAAAGCGCTACTTACGCAGAATCTATTAAGAGTAAGTATGGTTTTACAACAACAACATTCGAAGATTCATCTAGTATGTATCAAGATGTAATGGTAGGAAACAGTGACGCTTTATTCGAAGACTATCCTGTTCTTGCCTACTCAATCAAAACGAACAACCTATCCTTAAAAATGACAGACCATAACGAAAACAAAACGGAATATGGTGTTGCTGTCAATAAAGGTAACAATGCTGAATTCATCACTGCTTTCAACAACGGTTTGAAAAAACTAAAAGAAAGCGGTAAGTATGATGAAATCATCAACAAATACACAACGAATGCTAGCGAAAACACTGAAGCAACAAGCATTCTAGGTTTAATCAAAACAAACTGGCACACTCTTGCAACTGGTTTATGGAATACAATTGTCTTAACCGTTGTTGCTTTAATCTTCGCAAGTTTAATCGGTATTATCTTCGGTTTAATGAAGACAAGCCAAAACAATATTGTACAGGCTATCGCAGGATTTTACATTGACATTATCCGTGGTGTTCCACTAATCGTTTTAACATTCTTCATTTACTTTGGAATTCCACAAGCATTTGAAATTACGATGCAACCATTCGTAGCAGGTGTCATCACCCTCAGCTTGAACGCTTCCGCTTATATCGCAGAGATTATTCGTGGTGGTATCCAAGCTGTTGATAAAGGTCAATACGAAGCCTGCATGAGTTTAGGTCTTCCATATTCAAAGAGCATGCGTAAAGTAATCTTACCGCAAGCGATTCGCATTATGGTTCCTTCATTCATTAACCAATTCGTCATCACATTGAAAGATACTTCTATCCTTTCAATTATCGGTATTGCCGAATTAACACAAACAGGTAAAGTCATCATCGCTCGTAACTTACAATCAAGTCAAATGTGGTTAATTGTCGGCGTGATGTACTTAATCGTGATCGTTCTATTAACGAAACTATCAGCTCACTTAGAAAGGAATTTAAAATAATGGCTATTATCGAAGTTCAAAAACTACAAAAGAAATATGGCGACTTAGAAGTATTAAAATCCATCGACCTTTCTATTGAGGAAGGCGAAGTAGTTTGTATTATCGGGCCTTCAGGTTCTGGTAAATCCACTTTCCTTCGTTGCTTAAACCGTCTTGAAAAAATCAATAGCGGTCACATCATCATCGATGGCTATGATTTAACAGACAAAAAAACAAACTTAAATAAAGTTCGTGAGGAAATCGGAATGGTGTTCCAACACTTCAACCTCTTCCCTCACCTAAGCGTTCTAGAAAATATCATTTTAGCTCCTGTAGAATTAGGACGTGAGACGAAAGAAGCTGCAACTGAACATGCGATGGAACTCCTTGGCATGGTTGGTCTTGCCGATAAAGCGGATGTCTCTCCTAAATCTCTTTCAGGTGGTCAAAAACAACGTGTGGCTATTGCCCGTGCGCTTGCAATGAAACCGAAGATGTTATTATTCGATGAACCAACTTCAGCACTCGACCCTGAGATGGTTGGGGATGTATTAGAAGTAATGCAAAACCTAGCTAAAGAAGGGATGACGATGGTTGTGGTAACACACGAGATGGGATTTGCGCGTGAGGTTAGCGATCGCGTTATCTTCATGGATGGTGGTTATATCATCGAAGAAGGAACTCCTGAAGAAGTGTTTGGTAACCCACAAAACGAACGTACTCAAAACTTCTTAAACAAAGTCTTACATTAAAATCAACACTGCTCCTGGTACCAATTGGTGCTAGGAGCTTTTTTGTGACATAAATACGTTAAAAAGAATTAACTGCTCTATTAAATTAGAAAAGATAGACTTGCGTCTTTTTGTTTTTTATTGAAAGAGTCATAGTGGGGCAGCGGTGCAAGCCTTGGTCTTGCACCTTTGAAGCTTCAAAGCTGGAGTAAGGAATCAATTCCTAACTCCAGCTAATTCACATTCAATGCTATTCCCCACTATTCTTTCAATAAACAAAAAGACTCGTCTATCTTCTTAGCTTTTTTATGGAGCATTGTTTCTTCTATCTTGTATCTATGTTGTCAAAATCTTGAATATTTGGATAGTGCAGGTATTTTAATCAGCTTTG
>CALALK010000037.1 GCA_937923125.1 uncultured Carnobacterium sp. | reverse complement strand
GACATAGTTATCGTCATCGGTTTTCGTTGTGTTCGCAAATAAGTATGGCTCACCCGTTTTCTTAGAGTAAACTGCGTAAATGCCATCTAAAAGGAATAATTTGTCGCGAACCATCATGACAAGAGTGCGAATCTTGTTGAAGTTTTCTTCACGTGTTTCATCCGTATCATTTTCCGCATTCGCGTTGCAATACCATAAGAGAAGTCGCCAGATTTCGGCTACGTCAGATACTGTTAAATGCGCGCGGTCCATATCCGTCAATACGCCACCTTCAACGCCGATAAAGCGTTCGCCTAACGCGTTGATGTATGCAGAATAAAGTTGTTTTTCAGTAACGCCTTCAGAGTGAAGCACTGTTCCGACATATGGGAAGAATTTTGTCGCATTCTCCACCCATAAAACGGCTTTTTTATTCGATGCTTCCATCACACGATCTTCACCGACTTGAATTCCGTAAACCGCTGTTCGAAACGGTTCATCATCGTCGCTCCCTAATTTTGTAAGGATGACTTCATCCCCGACTTTGACCGTTCCGTTGACTTGTCCGGCAACGACCATATCTGGTGAGTCTTTTGAAACAGAGTATACATATTCAATCCCCACCGTAAATACACGTGGTTCTTCAGTTTCTTTTTGTTCTTCTACTTTTTTTGGAGCAGGCTCAACTGTTGCTTGCTCTTCCTTTTTTTCTTCTGGTTGAACCGGTTTTTCTTCTACTTTCGGTTCTTCTTTTTTACGAGAAAATAAATCTTTAAATCCCATGGTAAATCCTCCTGGCGGTTAGTAGTTCTATTATAGCATACTTTTACTGTTTGTTTTCACCCTTTTTCACGATGGCCACGACATAGTGTACCGTTACTTTGGTGAGTGGATGCGAGGTGCTATAGGCCTTATCTTCGGCACTTGCTCCCCAGTATAAAGGCGTCATTTCGAGTAAATGGCGATAGGTTTCTTCGGTTAAATCCACCGTGTAGCGTACCTCTTCAAACGTGACTTGAGGGCATTCGGACTGCACTCGCTCTAAGATGTCCGCATTCGAATACGTTTGTTTTTCTGGATTCGAACGGTAGAGCTGCTGGCGTAATTCCGCTAAATAATCGTTACCAGGAATCACTTTAACAAGCGTCCCTCCTGGAGCCAATACGCGCATAAATTCTTGGTAGTTCGACGGCGTTAAAATATTCAAAAGCGTCCCACAAGATTCATCCGCAAATGGCAAGTTCGCCAAGTCTCCTAAGAAGAATAGCGCTTGGTTTCCATAATGAATCGACGCTTGATGAATGCCTTCTTTTGCGATATCCATTCCGCATAAAGGGGCCTTCACGCGCTTAGAGAGCCACGATAAATGACTGCCTTCCCCACATCCGATATCGACAATGAACTTCTCTTCCTCTCCCGAAAGATGCGGTAAGATGGCCTCTAATAAAGGCTCAAAGAACCCACTCTGCGCAAGTTCATAGCGATGATGGAAAAGAGGCGCATCATAATCCGTATTCGCATTTTGCTTCATCAGATGCAAGGTCCCTTTTTTCGAAATATTAAATCGGTGCCCCTTCCCGCAGACGACACTATGATGTTCGGCAGAAACCATCGCATCATGGCAATACGGGCAACGAAAGGCCTGTAAGTGTTGGTTGATGAATTGCTCGGCCCAATCGATTTTCTTAATGGCCGCATTTGGTACTTCCTGTTTTGTCATTCGATACACTCTTTCTCGTTTTCTCTGTTTCAGTATAGCACATTCATAACCAAATGCTGGAACAGTCTATTTTGAGAATTTTTAAGAGAGTGCTACAATGAATTTACTTGAAGAAAATGGAAAAGGTGAAGGAGAAGAATTATGACACAAAAAATTCCAGTTACAATCGTCAGCGGCTTCCTTGGCGCTGGGAAAACAACTTTAATCAACAAAGTTTTAAAAGAAAAACACGGCGAACATATCGCTGTTGTCATTAACGAATTCGGCGAAATCGGTGTAGACCATCAATTCGTACTTGACGTTGAAGAAGAAATCTATCAAATGGATAACGGCTGCCTCTGCTGTACCCTTCGTACAGACATTGCCGATATGTTGAAATCAATCTTAATGGTGAAAGAACAAAACGGCATTCGCGTGGACCGCGTGTTATTCGAGACAACAGGTCTTGCTGACCCAGCTCCAATCGCACAAACATTTATTAACGTGCCATTCTTAAACGAGCACTTTATCTTAGATGCGGTATTAACCGTTGTAGATGCTAAAAACTTCCTCTACCAAACAGCGCATCAACCTGAACCAGCAAAACAAGTTGGGTTCGCGGATAAAATTTTCATGTCAAAACATAGCTTAGTAGACGAAACGATTTACGCTAAAGTGGTAAATGAAGTTCGTAGCATCAATGCCTTCGCGGAAATCCAAGACCTTGACGCACGTCCTGTTCAAATGAGCGACATGTTCGGACTTGAATTGTTCTACGCATCTGAGAAGAAAATCTTAGAAATGCAAGAACACGCCGAAGAAGAATATTGCGAAGAATGTGGCCATACACATGCGCACGGTGACCACGATCACGAGCATCACCATCATGACCACGAACACCACGAGCACGACCACCACGAGCACGACCATGAGCATGAACACGAACATGACCACCATGATCATGATCACGAACATCATCATCACCATAGTCATAGCCACCATAGCGGTATTAACTCATTCGTTATCGAGACTGAAAAACCATTAGTTCTCGCAAACATTAACGAATGGTTGAACGAGCTTGTGTATATTTACGGGCCAGAATTATACCGTTACAAAGGAATCTTGAACGTGGAAGGATTAGATTACCAAATCATCTTCCAAGGTGTTCAAATGAGCTTTGACATCTCAAGAGGTCGCGATTGGAAAGATACAAAACGCAGCTCAACATTGGTCTTCATCGGAAAGAACCTTCCAGAAAACCAATTACGCGAAAGCTTTATTGCTTGTACTGAAAAATAAATATAACGAAGAAGGTCGCCTAATTAGGGCGACCTTCTTTGTTTTCTATTTTATTTTCCAAGTTCATCCAATAGTTCTTGGTGTTTTCGGCGCCAATCTGCCTTCTCTTCTTCGGTAATTTCACGAAGGACGCGGCATGGATTACCGACCGCAATCACATTACTTGGAATGTCTTTTGTGACCACAGAGCCAGATCCGATTACCGTATTATCGCCAATCGTCACTCCCGGATTCACCGTCACGTTGGCCCCAAGCCATACGCTATTGCCAATCGTAATCGGCATTCCAAATTCTGGACCCGCATTACGCGTTTCGGCATCGGTTGGATGTCCCGGCGTCACAAGCGACACATGCGGACCGAACATGCAGTTGTCCCCAATCGTAATCGGCGCTACGTCTAGTAATGTACAATCAAAATTCGCATAGAAGCTTTCACCAATCGTTGTATGAACTCCGTAGTCCACATAGACAGGTTGTTCCATGTAAATCTTCTCGCCTGTTTTTCCAAATAACTGTTTTAATAACGCGCGTCTTCCTTCAAAATCATCGAAGTCTAAACGGTTGTATTGTTGCGCAAGTTTTTTCCCTTTAATCGATAAGTCTCTTAGCCCTTCTGTGTAAGACGGAATATATAAGTCTCCTGTGAGCATACGTTCTTTCATGGTTTTCATTCTGTTTTCTCCGCTTCCACATACGCCTTTGCTTGAACGATGCGCTTTTCGAGTTCCAAAAGGTCGATAAAGCGTGCTTGGCGTGCGAATTCTTTC
>CALALK010000036.1 GCA_937923125.1 uncultured Carnobacterium sp. | reverse complement strand
GAGCATCATTTAGTCCACCACCATAGACAACGGTTGGTTTTCCCCATTTTTCATTGACTGTCGTTGTATCGATGGCATATGCATTCTTCATGGATAATCCCATCAAAGCAAGGGCAATTGCGGTTGCTTTCATCCATTTTTTCATGAATGAACCTCCTTTGTTTTCAATCGTAACTCACTCGTTACACCTATAGTATACAAAAAGAACTTTAAGAAAAGAATGTCCTTTCCTTAAAGTTCTTTATCTATTTGTTTAAGAATTGATTAACGTCTACGCGCAAATGCCTTCAATGTTGTTGGTGAGAAAAGCATGATGATTGGATAAATTTCCAAACGTCCTGCAATCATCCCAATCGCAAGTACAAATGTATTGAAATCAGAATACATTGAGAAGTTGCTTGTAGGTCCGACTTGCCCAAGCCCTGGCCCGATATTATTAAAGGTTGCGGCCACACTCGAGAAGGCTGTTGTAAAATCACCTGCTTCAAACGAAACAGAAAGTAATAATACGAGGAAGACTAACACATATACGATTAAGTAGTTGGCGATACTCTTCTCCATCTTATTATCGATTGGTTTTCCGTTCATCGTTGGAACAAACACACGACGTGGTTGCCCCATGCGTTTTAACTCGGCAATCGCACTCTTGAAGTACACGATAATACGAGAGACTTTAATCCCTCCGGCAGTTGACCCTGCACATCCTCCGATAAACATTAGAAGAAGAAGCAAGGCATGCGGGAATACTCCCCAGAGGCCAAAGTCGACCGTCGAATACCCGGTTGTCGTCATAATTGAGGATACCGTGAAGAAGACGCTACGAATTGGAACGCCTAATGCGGATTGCGTAATCGACAATACGGTGAAAATAATCATCGTAAAGCTTAGGACGATTCCAACATAGGTACGCATTTCTTCGTCTTTAATCACGTCTTTTGCAGCGCCTAGAAGAACGAAGTAATACAAGTTAAAGTTGATACCAAAAAGCATCATCCCTACCCCGATAATCCATTCCACAGCTGCTGGATTGGCGTAAATGCTAAATCCTGCATTGTTAACCCCAAAACCACCTGTCCCTGCTGTACCAAACGATAGAAGCAAGGCATCAAACAGCGGCACTTGGAATACGACTAAGATGATCGTTAATACGGCTGTCATCGCCAAGTAAATTAAATACAAGATTTGAGCCGTATGGGCAAGTTTCGATACGAGTTTTCCAAACACAGGACCTGGAACTTCCGCACGCATCAACTGCACCGATTCAGAACCATGACTTGGCAGAATCGCAAGCGCGAATACAAGTACCCCCATCCCACCGACTAAGTGAGTGAAGCTTCTCCAAAATAATGAAGAATGCGCAAGGACTGAAAGGTCTGGCATAATACTAGAACCGGTTGTCGTTAATCCACTTGCCGTTTCAAAGAAGGCATCCACGATATTTGGAATTTCTCCTGTAAACACAAATGGTAATCCACCAAAGAACGAAAGTAAAATCCAGCTTAAGGCAACGGTAACAACCCCGTCTCGTGCCATGATTTTTAGCGGCTCTGGCTTTTTAAAGCTTAGGAGTGAACCGATGACTAATAGAATCAAAATCGTACCCGCATAGGCGAGTTTTTGAGAGAGTGACTCTTGATAAATAAAGCTAACAATAAGTGGTAAGGCTAAAAGCGCTGCTTCCACTTGAAGCATCTTTCCCACAAAATAGCGAACTGTTTTGATATTCATTCAGACACCTCTATTCCAAAATGTCGTTAATGTCATCAAAGTCTTTTTCAGTGGTAACGACGATCACCTTATCAAATGGTTCGATTGTATCACTACCGGCTGGGTAAATTAATTGTTCCCCACGAACGATAAACGCAATCAAGAGATTTGATTTTGTCTTCAATTCAGATAGAGGAATTCCACAAATCCCACTGTTCTTTTGAATGCGGAATTGAAGAGCTTCAACTTGGTTATCCGCTAAACGGTATAACGCTTCGACATTAGATCCTTGTGTATTCGAACGTGAACGCACGAATTGAATAATTTCATTGGCAACGATTCGTTTTGGTGTCACGACCGATTGATTATCAAAGCCTTTAAACACTTTTAATAGCGCTGGACGGCTCATCTTTGTGATAATCTTTTGAACACCTTGTTGTTTCGCATACGCTGAAAGGATTAAGTTTTCCTCGTCAATTCCTGTCATAGATAAGAAGGCGTCGTAGTCTGTAATGCGTTGTTCTTCTAAGACATCGTGGTCCGTTCCATCGGCATGGATCACCATTGTATGAGGGAACGCGTAACTTAATGTTTCACAGCGTTCTTCGTTCACTTCGATGACTTTGGTTTTGATTTTTGTTTGTTTCAACATATTGAGTAAGTAATAAGTGATACGTCCACCACCGACAATCGTCGCAGAAGACACACTCTTCGTTTCTTGACCTGTTAATTTTAAGAAATTACGTAAGTCTGGATACGCCCCTGTAATGAACACATGGTCGCCTTCTTCTAGCGTTGAATCCCCATCTGGAATAAAGCTTTGGTCGTTACGATGAATCACACAGATTAAGATAGACTCAAAACGATTACGCACTTCTTTAAGCGTTAATCCGGCAAGTGGTGATCCTTCGTTAATTTCTAATTCAAGCAAGCTGACACGGTTTCCGACGAAGTTTTCTACACTTAATGCAGAAGGATAATTAAAGTTATACGCGATATCACGCGCCGTTGAAAGCTCTGGGTTAATCAGTAGTGAAATCCCTAGACTTTCACGAACGAGTTGTAATTGTTGTGAATACTCAGGATTACGCACACGCGCAACAGTGTATTCCGCTCCAATTTTCTTCGCAAGGATGGACGCAATAATATTAATTTCATCCATTTCCGTTACAGAAATAAAGATGTCACAGTTCTCCACTCCTGCTTCCACAAGAATGTCGTAGCTGGCACCATTTCCGCAAATCCCCATAATATCGAATTTATTTAGTAAACGATCGATTAAATCTTGGTTTTTATCAATCAATACAATGTCATTTTCTTCTGTCGAGAGCTCCTGGCAAATCACTTCGCCGACTTTTCCCCCACCGACAACAACAATTTTCATTTTGTTTCCTCCAGATTAAAAAATCTTATACCTTCCTATTTTACCTGTCTAGTGTGAAAAGGTCAAAGTTTATCTTGTTTTCTAAAGAGTCAAAGCGTGATACACTAAGGTCGGAGGTCCTTATGAACGAACACGAATTGCAACAATTAACTGAGGAGATTTCACGAAGCTCTTTTCACCGCGAATTCACGCACAAAATCACCTATAACAAGCGTCTGCGTTCCAGTGGTGGTCGCTATTTATTGAAGACTGGAAATATCGAGATTAATCCACTCGTCGAACAAGAACTGGGGATTGAAGCGCTCATTGGCGTCATCAAACACGAACTCTGCCATTATCACTTGCATCAAACTGGTGGCGGAT
>CALALK010000035.1 GCA_937923125.1 uncultured Carnobacterium sp. | reverse complement strand
CTCTTTCCCGATTAAAGATTGACTCGTTTTGTAATCCATATAAATGCGATTTTCTGTTAAGTCACTCGTCAATCCTGTCGATTGCTCCGATAACTTCCCATTGAAAATCCCGACGATTTCCACCGTTACTTCTTTACTGCTTGCAGTAGCGTCCCCGTTTTGGAAGTTCTTCAATTTAATCTTGCTTCCGACTGTCCAATTGTTTTCTTTTGCAAGCTCTTCATGCACAAGTACTTTTCCAGAATCGTCCTTCGTTAACGCACGCCCTTCTTTAAGACTGAGCGCTCCGCTAGCAAAATTTAGCTCCTGATCACTGGAGGTGACCCCATGATAACCCACCAGTTCTCCCATATTCCCTTGATCGAGTTGGACCGCTTGTTCTCTTTCAACAGCTTTACCGTCTTCTAATTGACCGATGCCATCAAATTCATACTGCGCCTCTTTCACTCCCTCAACTTGTTCTACTTGAGACAACTTCTTTTGTTCGATGTTTCCATCTTGTAAGAGCGATTCTATTTGAAATCCCGAATTGGATAATTCTAATAGTTTTGTTTGAACCTTCCCTGTACTTTCTTGCATCGAGAGTACCGCCAAGACGGCTGCTGTAATTAGCATCATGATGAAAAATAATATTCCGGTACGAATCTTCTTGCGCACAAGATACGCACCTGCTCTCTTTTTCCAATCCATGTGCTCTCCCACTTCCTTTCCTATTCTGTACTATTAGTTTGCACCTCCAATGTGAAACGAATATGAAACAAAATTCTTTTTTGAAAAATTTCATTACCATATATGGTAATGAACTATTTTTTTGTATGCAAAAAAGGCTGGACCATTTGTCCAGCCTTTCCCTTTAATATCTCTCTTTCATTGCACGATCGATTTCGCGTTTCATATCCTTTTGCTTTAAGGCATCACGTTTATCGTAATTTTTCTTCCCTTTCGCAACTCCGATTAACAACTTTGCAACGCCATTTTTAATGTAGACCTTCAGCGGCACTACCGTATTTCCGGCTTGCTTTACTTGCTCCAGTAAATAATTAATTTGCTTTTTATGAAGCAATAATTTTCTCGTTCTTAATGGGTCATGATTGAACAGTGTCCCTTGTTCAAACGGGCTAATATGGACACCTACAAGAAAAGCTTCTCCTTGCTTCAAGCTCACGTATCCATCTTTTAAATTGATACGTGCCTGACGAACCGATTTGATTTCTGTTCCAGTTAAGACCATCCCAGCTTCAATCGTTTCAAGAATGGTATAGTCATGACTTGCTTTTCGATTTTGTGCGAGCACTTTATCGTTCGTTCCTTTAGGCATTCACGAACCTCCTAGCGTCTTTTCTTTTTCGTTTTAATCGCTTTTTTAAAGCGTTGGCGACCTTTTGATTTTTTACCCTTCTTAGAAGACTTTTCATCAAAGCGTTCGCCTTTTCTTGGACGTTCTGTTTTGGCCAATTTTGCATCTTCTACGAGTAGGAAATCGACTTCTCTAGCTTCCACATCTACTTTCACACATTTCACACGAACACGGTCACCGATACGGTAACTAACACCCGTACGTTCCCCAAGTAAAATCATATGGCTTTCAATAAAGTTAAAGTAGTCTTGCTTCAAGTGAGAAATATGAATTAATCCTTCTACGGTATTGGCTAACTCGACAAACATTCCAAATTTTGTCACTGAGCTTACGATACCATCGAATTCCTCGCCAACCTTATCTTGCATGTATTCAGCTTTTTTCAATGCGTTCACATCGCGTTCAGCCTGTACTGCAAGTCGTTCCATACGAGATGATTGGTCTGCAATTTGTTGTAATTTATCTTCCAGAAGCGTTTCTTCTTTCTTCGATAAATGACCTGGACGTTTTCCGTAATGACGAATCATACGATGGACGATCAAGTCAGGATAACGACGAATTGGCGAAGTGAAGTGCGTATAGTCTTCCGCTGCCAGTCCATAGTGTCCTGTTGGCGTAATATCGTACTTAGCTTGCTTCATAGAACGAAGCATCATCGTCGATACCACCGCTTCATACGGTTCACCACGTACCTCGCTTAATGCTTTTTGCAATTTCTTCGGTGTAATCGAATCGTTCTTCCCTTTAATCGTAATTCCAAACGCTGTAATAAACTCTAAGAATCGTTGGAGTTTTTCGCTATCTGGATTTTCGTGAACACGATAGATAAATGGTACCTTCAATTGTTCATAGTGAGAAGCCACTGTTTCATTCGCCGCAAGCATAAAGGACTCAATGAGTCGCTCTGCTACACCACGTTCACGTAGTACGATTTCTGTTGGCGCTCCTTTTTCATCCACGAGAATTTTTGCTTCTTGTGTATCAAAGTCAATCGCTCCACGTTCCATACGTCTACGCTCAAGAATCGTATGTAATTCCTTCATGTTCCATAGCATTGCTTCAATCTCTGGAGTGATTTTTTCAGAAGCTTCATTCGTATTGAATAATACGTTCACTTCATCATACGTTAATCGCTCGTTCGATTGAATCACACTTGGGAAAATCTCATGCTGGTAAATCGTTCCGCTACGGTCGATTTCCATGCGGGCTGTTAACGTTAATCGCTCTTCATATGGATGAAGCGAGCAGATTCCGTTTGATAATCGTTGCGGTAACATTGGAACAACACGGTCTGTTAAATATACACTCGTTCCGCGTTCAAATGCTTCCTTATCCATTTCGGAATTTTCCGTTACATAATAAGAAACATCAGCGATAGATACCGTTAGGACAAAAGTTCCATCTTCACGTTTGACAAGAGCTACCGCATCATCTAAGTCTTTGGCATCTGCACCGTCAATCGTCACGGTTAATTCTTGGCGTAAATCCACACGCCCTTCAAGTTCTTCCGGTGAGATGGTTTCACTCACACGGTTGGCTTCCTCTAATACTGAGTCTGGGAATACTGTTGGGATTTTTAATTGATGTAAAATCATTAAAATATCCATACCGACAGCGTCTTTATAGCCGATTTCTTTGACGATATGCGCCTTCAAGACGAGTTCGTGACGCTCTGTTTCATAATGATCCACTTCGGCAATCACGACGGTTCCGTCAACTGGGTTTAATCCCTTTCTTGTAACATAACATTTCGTTTTCTTTAATTTAGAATCTTTTATTGCAATTTCGCCACAATAGCCTGTTTGCATCATAATCTTCGATGGGTAACGTGTATAAATCCCCACCACTTGTTTCACAGCGCGTTCTATGATTTTCACAATCGTTCCGCTAGCTGCTTTATCATTATAAGGATTTTCTTCTTGAACGATACGAATAGCAACTGTGTCTCCATCCATAGCGCCATGGACATCCGTTCTTGGGATAAAAATATCTGGTTTGCCTTCTTCAACCGTTACAAAACCAAACCCTTTATCGTTTAATCGGAATGTTCCTTCTAACGTACGATTTTTTTGATTGAATCCAAATTTACCTTGTCGTGTTAATACAATTTTTCCAGAATCTTCGAGGTCAGCTAATTGTTTCACTAAAATCTTAAAGTCCTTTGAAGCAGTAAATCCGAAATGCTCACTAATTTCTTGAACAAAAAAACTTTCAGATTCATGTTCCATAAAGAAAGCCATTAAGATTTCTTCTAATGATTGTCTCATTTCTTTACCTCCATTCTTGTTGATTTAGAAAAGAGAGAACAGTCTCTTGGAATTCCTTTCTAACAGGACTTACCGTAATCACATGCCCTGCTTCTTCATACCAATGTAACTCCACTTGCGCATTAATGAGTCCCTCTTTTAATTCTAAGGATGACTCTGGATCGACAAGTGTATCTTGTTCCCCTTGTGCAATATAAAAACTTCCTGTCACTTCGTCTAAATGTGAAGCAACGTCTCTTGAAAATGATTGAATGTGTGCTAATTGTTTTTGTGCTTTTTCCTTCATTTCAGCTTCATCAAATGGTCGTCCTACATTTCTATAAGACGCCTTCGCATACATCATAAAACTTTGCAACAGTCCTGGCAACTGAGGATTCCCAGAAGATACTGGCGAACAAAATGTCCCTGCATATTCCACTAGATGTTCGGTTGCTAATTTAGTCGCCATAATACCGCCCATCGATAATCCAAAGGCACTAATGGTGTGATAGCCTTGTCCTCGAACAAAGTCAACAGCACGTTTAGCATCTTCATACCAAGCCTCAGGAGAACTTGCTAAGATATCTTCCACATCTGGAGTTCCATGGCCAGAAAATACTGGAACATAGACTGCATAATCATGACGATGTAAAAACTGCGCAAGCATTCTCACATCCGCAGGTGTTCCTGTATAAGCATGAAATAAAATCACCGCTCTTGTATTGCTTTCTTTTCTTAACCATAGTGCTTCCATAATACTCTCCTCTAATCTGCCAAATAAAAAAGTACAATTGGTTGGATGTCCGAACAATTGTACTTAAATTTATTATTTTGATGAAATGTATGCTAATGCAAATGCTAATAACATGAAGATTGTTCCTAAAACAACTGTTACGCGAATTAAGAATGCCTCAAAACCACGTGCCTTTTGTTTACCGAATAATTGCTCTGCTCCACCTGTTAAATTCGCAGCATTTGTTTTTGAAGGTTGCATTGCAACAACAATAATTAATAATACGCATACCACAACCATCAGTGATAAAATCAAATTGTACAAAGGATTCCCTCCTTAACTAAAATTCTTTTCAATTTTAACATAAAAACTACGATATTTCTACTCTTTCACGCGAAATGCTTTTAATTCGAACTACAATTAAAATCCTTCAAAACATGGTATAATAGAAAAAGACAAAATGAATGGAGTGACGGAATGAAAGGTTTTGTATTTTTTGATTTGGATGGAACTCTCTTGAACGGCGAGTCAAAAGTGGACGTTGCTACAGCTGAAGCCATTCAAACACTAAAAGACAATGGGTATGAGCCCTTTATCGCAACAGGACGTTCTCCTGCTGAAACACGAGATATTATGGAGAGCGCCAATATCCACTCAGGAATTTTTATGAACGGGCAAGTCGTTCTTTATCAAGAACAGATCATCTATTCTTCGCAAATTCCAACTGAAACGGTGGAGAAATTCCATCAAATGGTAAAAGAAGATGGTTACGGGCTCACTGCTTATAATCACGAACAGTTTTATCTTGTAGCATCCTCCGAAGGGGCAAAAGATGCTTATGGATTTATTCACACGAATCCTCCTGCATTAAAAGAAGATTTTTATAAAAATCATCCGATTAACATGATGCTCTTCATCTGCCTTCCACCAGCGGAAGAAAAATATAAGGAAGCCTTCCCCCACCTTGATTTCCTTCGTAACACACCGTACTCAGTCGATGTGATTTCAAAAGGGAATTCAAAAGCAGAAGGAATCAAACGCTTCTTAGAGTATTTGAACCAAGAAGACGCTGAGACCTTTGCCTTTGGTGACGGCCCAAACGATATTGAAATGCTTCAAGCTGTTCAGCATCCTGTGGCAATGGGAAATGCTCTTCCAATTCTAAAGGAAATTGCAGAATTTATTACAACGGATAACACAGATAACGGCATTATCAACGGATTAAAACACTATGGCCTTATTTAAGAAAGAAGGAAAATGAATGTCAATTTATGAAATCGAAGTCCCTACAGTCAGTGGAGATGTAACTACTCTAGAAGACTATAAAGGACAATTACTACTAATTGTGAATACAGCAAGTGGATGTGGACTCGCTCCACAATTTGACGGTCTAGAAAAACTC
>CALALK010000034.1 GCA_937923125.1 uncultured Carnobacterium sp. | reverse complement strand
ATCGGTACCTTGCAAAAAGCGCTCGATTCTGGAGTGAACCTTCCAATTGTCTGCATGGTTCGTCCTCGTGGCGCAGGCTTTTGTTACACGAAGGAAGAGTTTGAAAGCATGCTCATCGATGCAAAACTCTTATTAGAAGCGGGTGCGAAAGGATTAGCGTTTGGATTTCTATTAGAAGACCGGACGATTGACTGGAACCGTACGAAGCAGATGATTGAGTTGTGTCAGAAATATCATGCCGAGAGTGTGTTCCATAAGGCGTTTGACCTTGTGCCGGATGTGGAGAGTGCCATCGAGGGCTTAATCAAACTTGGATGCACGCGCATTTTAACAGGGGGACAACAGGCGCAAATTGAAAAAGGAATCCCGCTCTTAAAAGAGTTGCAATCTCGCTACGGAAGTCAAATTGAACTGCTTTGTGGCGGCGGTGTCACTAAAGAAAATGTGCAACACTTAATGCAGGAGACGGGAATTTCGCAAATCCATGGAACGTTTAAGACGTGGAAGACGGACCCAACGACTGCAGGAGAGGGTCTCAGCTATGCCTATCATGAAAATGGAGATTACGAACAGACGGATGAAGCGTTGTTGAAAGAAGTAGTGGCGCTTGTTCGTGGACAGGAGGAAACGAAATGAGTAAACGATTGTTAAATTGTGTGGCCAGTGATTTCAGAAAAATGACAGGAAAAGAATTGAAAAAGGCGATTGAAGCCGCAGAAGGAAGAACGGTGTGCTGTGAAACGGTATGCTCACGTCCAACGATGCTGAATGAATTATCGAACGCAGAAATCGCAAAGGCGTTCGGTGGAGACATGGTGCTCTTGAACGGGTTTGACTGTATTGATCCACTGATTTACGGTGCTGAAGAAAGTGAAAACCCAGTCCAACGTGCGAAAGAACTGAGTGGGTTGCCAATTGGGGCGAACTTGGAGCCAGTGGATATGAATGCAGAAATGCTAGAAACACGTATCGAAATCTCACCAGGGCGTCAATGTACGGTGGAAACAGTAAAACGTGCCGAAGAACTTGGCCTTGATTTTATCTGCTTAACGGGAAATCCAGGAACAGGGGTAACCAACGAAACGATTGAAGCAGCTCTTGCTATGGTGAAAGAACATTATTCAGGGCTTGTGATTGCTGGGAAGATGCACGGGGCAGGCTCGAAGGAACCTGTGATGAACGTGGACATCGCGAAACGCTTTATTAAAGCAGGGGCCGATGTGATTCTGGTGCCAGCGGTTGGAACGGTGCCAGGGTTTACGGATGAAGAACTTGTAGAAATTGTGAAAGAGGCACATGCCAATGATGCACTTGTGCTTTCTGCGATTGGAACAAGCCAAGAAGGTTCTTCAAGAGAAGTCATCGAACAAATTGCTATCCGTAATAAAGTTGCCGGTGTGGATATTCAACATATCGGGGACGCAGGATACGGCGGTTTAGCGACAGTGGAAAATATTTATGCATTGTCAGTTGCGATTCGAGGAATTCGTCATACAGTAGCTCGTATGGCACGCTCAGCGGTTCGATAAGAAAGAAAAAAGAACAGCACACTAGCTTAAGGCTGGTGTGCTGGTTTTTTTGTGTGAAGTTGAGTTCGCAAAAGCATAGGCTCAAGCCTTTCGTGTTTTGTCCGCACGGTCTTTCAGACCGCTTGCGGCAAAACCGCGAACCGTCATCGCCTATGAGCGCTTTTGCTCACATCCTAGTAGTTGAACTCGACCTCGCAGAAATGGCGTGCGTTTCCCGAAACGTCCGCAGAACGTTGCACGTTCCTTCCGGCGTTCCGGTCCAACGTTCCATTTCTGAGCGCTCGGTCTCGTATCCTAGTTGTTTTGCAAATCCTCTACTTCCGCTACTGTGTAGTCTTTCTTTTCGAGGCTGTCGATGATTTGTTGTAGGGTATCTTTTGTCACGCCTGCTGGCAATGTCACCAAGATACGACGTAAGCTTTTATCTTTTTGAGTATCGATAGTCATTACGTTGGCGATAGAAGCGTACTTGTTGATTACTTTAGAGATATTCGCAAGGGCGCCTTTTTCACCACCAGAGATAATCGTTAATACATAAGAGCCGTTTTTCACGTTCCATGATTCTTGAAGCATGCCCAGTAAGCTGCTGTGTGTCAAGATTCCGTAGAAACGTTGTTGTTTATCTAACACGGCAATGTAAGGTAATTCTTTAATCGTGAAGAACACTTTGAAGAAAGAGCTATCCACGCTGATGAATTTAGTTGAGTTTTTAATTAAATGAGTAACTGGAAGACTCATATCTCCACCGTTTGCTTTGTGGCGATAGATATGCATTTTATAAATATTTCCTCTAAAGAAAGTTTCCGTTTCATCTAATACAGGAACGCAACGGTATCCTGATTCTTCTAAAATCGTAATCGCTTCTTCTAACGTGCAAGATTCTTTAACAACCGTTAGACTCTTTTTTGGAACTACAAGAGATTTTAATAACATACTCATTCCTCCTTGAGATTGGTTTCACTACAATAGTACCACTTTTTAGGCGAATTGTAACTAGAAAAGTTAGGAAATGATGAGAGAATGGAAAGAATCTATCTGAAAATTGCATTAGAAAGGGTTTTAAACATTAAAGAACCATTACAAAACAGTACTAAATCTTGATTTTTCAAAAAAAACTGATATGATATCTCTATACCATTTCATAAAATGGAAAAATCTATAGTTAAAAGGGGTTAACAAAATTATGACAGCTGATTCAGATGGGAGTTCGCTGGGAGTCCAGATCTTAATCATTGTATTATTAACTGCATTAAATGCATTTTTTGCCGCAGCGGAGATTGCGTTTGTGTCTATCAACCAAGGGAAAATGGCACAAAGAGCGCAAGAAGGAGATAAAAAAGCGATTAAAGTAATGCGCTTATTAGAGAATTCAGATGAATTTCTCGCAACGATTCAAGTAGCGATTACATTTGCAGGATTCTTCTCGAGTGCGTCTGCCGCTACAAGTTTCTCTTCACGAATTCAACCATTATTAGGAAACATTCCTGGAGCTGAAACATTAGCATTAGTCATTGTGACGGTTGTTCTATCATACCTCACTTTAGTTTTTGGGGAATTATATCCAAAACAAGTGGCGTTACAAGTGGCAGAACCGATTGCGTTACATACTGCAGGGATTATTTTGTTTGTCAAAAAGATTGCAAAACCATTCGTTTGGATTTTGACGTTCTCAACAGGATTATTAAAACGAATGACACCAATTGAATTTACTCAGGTGGAAGAAAAATTAACACGAAGCGAGATGAAGTCTCTACTTGCCAATAGCCGTAACGACGGAGCAATTGATATTTCCGAATTTGCGATGATGCAAGGGGTGCTTTCTCTAGATACGAAACTAGCACGTGAAGTGATGGTTCCTCGTACGGATACGTTGATGCTTGATATCGACGATGAGTTAGCAGAGAACTTAGAGATTATCTTGAATTGCTCCTATTCACGTCTTCCTCTTTACGAAGAAGATAAAGATACGGTGATCGGTGTGGTTCACGTGAAAGACGTTTTCCGTGCTGCAAGAGAGCAAGGATTTGACAATATTGACTTACGTGCCTTAGCGCATGAGCCAGTATTCGTTCCATCGACGATTTTCGTAGATGATTTATTAGTAGAATTTAGAAAAACTCGTCAACACTTAGCGGTATTAAAAGATGAATACGGCGGGGTTGAAGGGATTGTTACATTAGAAGACTTGATTGAAGAAATCGTCGGAGATATCGAAGACGAGTACGACGAAGAAGAAAAAGAAGTCGTAGAAATTGACGAAAACAATTCGGTGATTGATGCCGGAATATCGCTCGATCGATTCAATCAAATTTATCAAACGTCATTAGAGTCTGATGAAGTGGACACAATGGCGGGTGCGATTATTGAAAAACTTGGCTACTTCCCAGATGATGATGAGGTAGTGAAGGTGAGATTCGAAGGGTATCTATTACAACCAACGGAAATCGAGAATGATCGTATTCGTAAAATCCATGTGACAAAGCTTTCCGAAGAAGAACTCCAGCAATTAGCTGCAGAGGACGCAGAAGAAGTAGAAGTCATAGAAGAAAATGAATAATCAAAAAGGAGGGGGCAACCCCTCCTTTTTTGTGCTGTAAGTGCTAAAAAATGGATAGACTATTTTTTATGAGCACACAAAAAGAGGGGTGCCAATTTTGTGTGTTTATAAAAATGGGTCTTCTTTTCGTAATGAAAAAGGTGATTGGATTGTGAAAGTTTTAGCAGTTTATCAGAAAATAAACAAAAAAATTAAACTTTCTAAAACCTTGTTGTGACGCCATTGTTAGAATTTAATTCATTTTATACATTATAAGTAGTATTTTATAACAAAAAAATTTGTGATATAATGAATTTGAGAATTTTTAATGGATTTTTGAGGTGTTTTATGTTGTTTTTTATGAATAAGGTAAGCTGGTTTTAAAAATCTAAATACAAAAATAAATTCAAAGGAGAAATATTCATATGAAAAGAAAGACTAAAGGGATGTTGGCAACAGCTGCTGCACTAATGTGTATATTCGTAGCTTCAGGATGCGGGAAATCTGGAGGTGGTTCTGATGCCGCAAATCCAGCTTCTTCAAGCTCTGGAGAAACTGCGGCGCAAAATTCAAAGTCAGATTCTGGTGCTGAAGAGATAGTAGAATATTATTTGGGTGGTCCCCGTACAGATCTGTTAACTAATAAAGGAAATGTGTATTACATTGGTGAGAAAGGCAGTTTAAAATCTGACGATAAAAAGGTTACAACCCCAACAAAATATTTGGAAAATATAAACACACTTATTACTACATCTTTTTATATTGATAAAAACCTTGATTTATATCTTGGTGGTATCGATGTTGTTAAAGGCGGAATATTAAAGGAACCTAAAAAATTAGGTAGTAATATTGTTCAGGTTGAAGGTTCAAATATTGGCTTTTTAGCGCTTGATAAAGACGGTAATTTATATTCTTTCGGTAAAAAAGGCTATTCTGGCTCTAATAATGACGAAGTATACGCAGAATTGACTAAGGTTGATGGCATCAAGGATGTTGTAAAAATCGGTTCAAACGGCGTTTCAAACGATGGGTACTTAGCTCTTACTAAAGATGGTACAGTTTATGCTAAAAGATTTGATGGTCCTTTTACAAAATTAATGGAAAATGTGAAGGATATTCAAGGCGTATATATCACTGATAAAGACGATGTTGTATATGTATGGGATGAATTTACAAAAGATAAAGTGACTAAGATAGCTAAATCATTACAAATCAATTGGGGTGGAAGTTCTGATTACGTATGGTTCATTGAAAATAATACAATTGCTCCGTACAATTCTAAAGGAGAACCAATTAGAATGGACGAAGATGTCAAACATCTTTTCAGTTATTATCCTAAAGATATCAAAAAGATTTTTATCTATGAAGATAAGACAGACAAGAAAGATAACAAGACAAAAAACCTAAAAATGGTTTACGAAAATACAAATGGCGAAATCGTATTGTATGCAGTGAGCAATTCCCATAGCGATAAAGGAAAAGTTGAAGTAAACACAAAAGTAACGAAAAGTCTAGACGATGCTGTGAAAGTTTGGGAGTTTGTTAAAGATTCTAAATAGAATGATACTTAAGGAGAGATATTCATATGAAAAGAAAGACTAAAGGTATGTTGGCCGCTGCGGCAGCGCTAATGTGTATATTCATAGCTTCGGGATGCGGAAAATCAAGCGGTGGTTCTGATGCCGCAAATCCGGCTTCTTCAAGCTCTGGAGAAACTGCGGCGCAAAATTCAAATTCTGGGGCAGAAACCATCGAAAAGTATATCGTTATGGATGGGAGTAGAATAAATGTTCTTACTAATAAAGGAAACGTCTATTATATCGGTGGAGGTCTAAACTTTCATAAGGATGATGTTGCTGTTGAAACTCCGACGAAGTTTTTAGAAAACATTAGCTTTATTCCTGGTAACGGAAGTACTTGGATTGATAAAAACGGTGATTTATACATTAATGGGATTGACCCTATTAAAGGCGGAGCAGTTGATGCGCCTAAAAAATTAGGTGGTAATATTGTTGTCTCAACTCCATACCTTATGGGGATAGTTGCGGTAGACAAGGATGGAAATCTATATTCCTATGGTCAAGCCAAATACAATGGGTTTGACAAGGACTATGCAGAGTTGACTAAGATTGATAGCATCAAGGATGTTGTAAAAGTAACATCAGACCACAAAAATCGATTCTTTTTGGCTCTAACCAAAGATGGTACAGCTTATAGCAAAGCAGCTGATGAAGACTTTAAAAAAGTGATGGATAATGTTAAAGATATCCAAGGAAATTATATTATTACAAAAGATGATGTTATGTATTATTCAGGTAAACAACCAGAAAAAATTGGACAAGGGCTTAAACTTAGTAAGTATGTAGACCCAAGATCGGCAGTATTTGTTGAAAATCAAACAATTGCACGATTGGATTGGAACGGAAAACCACTTAAGGCCGATAAAGAAATAGATACACTATACGGTTACTATCCTAAGGATATAAAAGAGGTACTTTACCACGATATTTCGAGTGATCCTAAAAAAGATAGTATTAAAATTCTTAAAATGGTTTACGAAAATACAAATGGTGAAATTGTATTATACGGAGTCAACGATTGTTATAAAGATACAGGAAAAGTAGAAACTAATACAAAAGTCACTAAGAGTGTAGAAGATATATCTAAAATTTGGGAATTTATTAAAGCATCTAAAAAATAATTAGTGTAAATCAATGAAAGAGCAATCGAGAGGGTTGCTCTTTTTATTTTGGTCATTATTTAAACAGATAGAAAGAAGTGATATACTTTCAGTGAGGAGGTGGGGTTGTTGAAAATCATTTTAAAAGAGGACATTGAGCTGTATCGTTATTTGATTGCTAAGGCGACATTTTTACAAACGCATAAAGAATACCGCTTGGTGGAATCTTTCTTAGATAGTAATTGTTTTTTAGTAGCCAACCGCAAAACAAAAGAGAAAGTGTTTGTCTCACTGTTTAAACAACCGACGAAAAAATCGACTGACTTAGAGTGTAAAAAGGTTGTGTATATTCAAAATGCGAATACGAA
>CALALK010000033.1 GCA_937923125.1 uncultured Carnobacterium sp. | reverse complement strand
AGCATTCACTGCTTATTCCTTTTTCTATGCACAAAAAACTCGAGCCTTCAAAATGAAAGCTCGAGTGAGAGTGTTAATTCTTATGATTACCCGTTGAATGTACGAACAGGTGTCACTAATTGAATGAAGCTATGTGGAATACCAGAGTGGTCTTCTTTTAGTTTCAATGTGAATGGACGGTTTGCTTCTAAGAAGTTGATCACCGCTTCTGAAGAACCGAATAATTTCAACGCTTCTTTTAAGTAGTCTGGGTTGAATGAAATTTCAAGTGGAGCTCCTTCGAAGTTTTCCACAGCGATTTCTTCTTCAACCGTACCGACTTCAGGAGATTTCCCTGTTAATAGAATACGTTCTGGAGAAAGTGTTAATGTCGCGATATTGTTTTTATCCGTATGTGACATTAATGAAGCACGTTCTACAGCTGCTACCAATTCGCTAGCAACCACTGTAATCGAAGTGTTCGCTCCGTCGTTAATTAAACGGTCTGTATCAGGATACATTCCTTCTAATAAACGAGAGTAGAAAGATAATGTTTCTGTTTGGAACAAGATTTGATTATCTGTAATCGCAAAATCGATTGTTTCTAATCCGTCGATGATACGAGATAATTCTAATAATGTTTTACCAGGTAATGTCATTTCAAAAGTCAATGCATCACTTCCAGCTGGCATTTGTAGTGGAATGATACGTTGGCTTAAACGGTGAGAGTCTGTTGCGACTGCTTTTAATTGGTTGTCTTTAATCACCATATGAATCCCTGTTAAGATTGGACGAGATTCTGCAGTTGAAACGGCAACGGCTGTTTGTACAATCACTTGTCTAAATAATGGAACAGGAATAGTGATGACATGATTTTTTTCGATTTCTGGTAATTGTGGATAATCTACTGCTGATAATCCATTTAATGTAAATGATGCATTACCTGCTGTAATTGTTGCTTGTAATTGATCATTTGTTTCAAGTGTGAATACATTTAAAGGTAATTTTTTAACGATTTCTCCAAAGAAACGAGCAGGAAGAACGATGCTACCTGGTTCTTGGACTGTTAATTGTAATTCTTCGTCTTCGATTGGTAAGAATACTTCGATAGAAACTTCTGAATCACTACCTGTTAATGTTAATCCTTCTTCACTTGCAACTAATTTAATCCCTGTCAAAATTGGAATTGTTGTTTTTGATGGAATTGCACGTTGCACATCTACAAGATTTTTTAAGAACCCTTGTCTGTTTACTGAAAATTTCATAACTGCCTCCTTTAGGGTGTGCTTTTATATTTAATTTATTTATTAATAAAATAGTAATAGTAGTAGGGCCTGTGTATATTGTGGAAAAGTCCATTTTCCTTATAACAGAGACCATTTTCAATTGTGGATAACCATTGTGGAAAACTCCACCGTTTTATGGCACTTATCCACAGCTTAATAACCGAGCGAATGCTTGATTTCATTAATCACGCGAATCGTTTCTGGATCATCTTTAGCTTCTTGGCTAATTTTTTCATAGGCGTGAATCACCGTTGAGTGGTCACGACCAAAATCAGCACCAATCTTTTGAAGAGAAACACGTGTTAATTCACGAGAAAGATACATCGCGATTTGACGCGGTTGAACCATTGTCTTCGTTCTTTTCTTTCCTTTAATATCTTCTACTGTAATATTGTAGTATTTCGCAACGGCGCTTTGGATATCATGAACTGTAAGAAGCTTCTCGTCGCCTCCAGGAAGGAACGATTGCAACGCTTCTGCAGCCAAGTCTGTTGAAATATCTTGTCCAACCATCACTGAGTACGCTTGAAGACGCATTAATGCTCCTTCTAATTCACGGACGTTTGATTGAATATGACCTGCGACATAACTCAACACTTCAATAGGAATATTAAATCCAAGTGATTGTGCTTTATTTTGTAAGATTGCAATACGCGTTTCTAAGTCTGGTGGCGTAATATCTACGGATAAACCAGATACGAAACGAGATACGAGACGTTCTTGTAATTCTTTAATTTCCGTTGGTTGACGGTCACTTGTTAATACGATTTGTTTTTGGTTATTGAAAAGCGCATTAAATGTATGGAAGAACTCTTCTTGAGTCGCTTCTTTTTTCGCTAAGAATTGAATATCATCGACTAGTAAGATATCCACATTACGGTAACGATTGCGGAATTCTTGCGGTGTCTTTGATCCAATCGAAGCAATCATTTCATTCATAAACTCTTCACTCGTCACGTATTTGACACGTGCGTTTGGATGGCTCTTCTTATATTTATTCCCAATCGCTTGCATTAAATGAGTTTTTCCAAGTCCTACACCTCCATAGAAGAAAAGAGGGTTGTAGGTATTACCAGGATTATCCGCAACGTAATGCGCGGCAGCCGTGGCCATTTGATTTCCTTTCCCAATAATGAAAGTTTCAAATGTATATTTAGGATTCAAATGCGAGTCTTCCTCGATGGCAACCATTGTTGGAGTTTCAGGAATATTTGGTTGAATTTCTTCGACTCCTTGGTGGAATGGAGTATTTACTGGACCTTCATCTTCTGAATCGATAAAACGTGGTTCAAAAGATTGTCTAAAGTAATCATATCCAATTTCCATAATGTCTCTGATGAGGTTATCTTGCCAATATCTCGCAAATGTCTTAGAAGGCACTTTAATATAGAGAATATTTTGTTCAATTCGAATCGGTTCAGCTGGTTTAATCCAGTGATTAAAGGTAAATTCGGAATTTGTTTTTTCAAAGTGTTCTAATAATAGTTTCCAAAATTCTTGGATGGAATTCATAAATGCACCTCCTTATATCGTTTTCAAGATTCTAATCCATTTAACAGTGTACCATCTTTCCAAAAAGTTTTCCACAATCGGATGGAGAAAATCACAAAAAAAGACAACTTTTGATAACTTTATCCACAAAACGGTGGATAAGTCAGAGGAAAAAGTGGATATTCACAGAGATATGCACATAAAAATAGCAGTTATAAACAATAAAAAAAGTTGATATAAAAGGAATTTAATAGAGTTATCCACCATTGTGTATAATTTTTGTAAACAGATTGTTATTTTGTGGATAAATTGTTTATAAGTATGTGGAAATCGTCTTTTATGCAAAAAAGCTATCCACCATCGATGTGAATAACTAAAAAAATAGAACAAAATAGACAGTTATTTGTAGAAATTTTTAGAGGGATTATGTTATGATACTTCAGTAATTTAGTGATTAGATAGTTTATATTGACAATTAAACATTTTATATTTATAATGTACTAGACTGTCTAGGGAGACTAGATATTTCATTTACAGTAGGAGGTGCACACGAATGAAAAGAACATATCAACCAAGCAAACGCAAACGTCAAAAAGTTCACGGATTCCGTAAACGTATGAGCACAAAAAATGGCCGTAGAGTATTAGCAAGCAGACGCCGTAAAGGTAGAAAAGTTTTAGCAGCTTAGATCACTGAACGTCTCAGTGGTCTTTTTTTTTAAAAACCATTTGAGTGACTGGAGAGATTCAAGTAGATGAAGAAATCGTTTCGAGTAAAGAAAGACCGCGAATTTCAAAAGGTATTTCATAAAGGCAAATCGACAGCGAACCGTCAATTCGTTATTTATCAATATAATAAGGAAGGACAATCCCATTTTCGTGTGGGAATCTCTGTCAGCAAAAAACTTGGAAATGCGGTCACACGTAATCGTCTAAAGAGAAGAATCCGTCATATTTTAATGGAACTGGACGACCAATTGGCGCAAGATGTAGATTTTATCGTCATTGCTCGTCAACCCATCGTACAAATGTCTTATCAAGAAATGAAAAGCAGTATGATGCATGTTTTAAAATTAGCTACATTATTACCTAAAAATTAAGATTCCTATTAAAAGAAGGAATCATTGAAAATTAAATATTCTAAAAGGTGGGACTTTTCATTGAAGAAAAAAAGCCAATTGATTTTATCATTAGCAGTTTTAACTTTATTTTTAGCGGCCTGTGGAACTTCTCCAATTACGGAGTCTAGTACAG
This sequence comes from uncultured Carnobacterium sp., assembly GCA_937923125.1. GTDB lineage: Bacteria > Bacillota > Bacilli > Lactobacillales > Aerococcaceae > Granulicatella. The sequence goes on along the minus strand of CALALK010000033.1, from coordinate 3,105 downwards.
GATTCTGGGATCGAATTGTTCTCTATAATTTATCTCAATTTATCATCTGGTTATCAAACCTATTAGGTGGAAGTTACGGTTTAGGGATTATCGTCTTTACGATTATTACTCGTTTAATTATGGTTCCTTTAATGCACTTCCAATACCAAAGTACGCGTAAACAAGCGGTTCTTCAACCAGAAATTAAAGCTTTACGTGAGAAGTATTCAGCACGCGACCGTGCAACACAAGAAATGCTTCAAGCTGAAATGAACGCTTTATACGAGCGTGAAGGTATCAACCAATATGCTGGATGTTTACCATTATTAATTCAATTGCCAGTCATGATGGCATTGTATCAAGCAATCAGCCGTACAGACGTATTGAAAACAGGTCATTTCTTATGGTTCCAATTAGACCAACCAGACCCATACTTCATCTTACCAGTCTTAGCTGCGGTAACTACGTTCATCACAACATGGTTATCAATGAAAATGCAAGATACTGGTGGCGCTGGTAAAGTCATGATGTACGTAATGCCAGTAATGATCCTATTAATGTCTCTTGGGTTATCAAGTGCGTTATCACTCTACTGGGTAGTCGGAAACGTATTTATGGTAGGCCAAACATTACTATTAAATAATCCATTTAAATTCCAAGAAGAGCAAAAAGCGATTATCGCTGAGAAAAAACGTCGTGCAAGAGCGCTTGAAAAAGCGAAGAGAAGACACGGAAAATAATTCTTATAGAGCTCTTGTTGAAATGTCTCAATCATGAGATAATAACAATGATTTTTATAGAGTAGGAGAGTTTACGATGACAAATACAATTAAAGTAAGTGACGTTTCAGTAGAAAAAGCAATCCAAAAAGGATTACGTCAGTTAGGATTACCGCAAGACCAAGTGTTTGTGGAAATCATTTCTGAAGGTAAAAAAGGATTGTTTGGCTTCGGTCAAAAAAATGCTGAAGTGGAATTAACACCAGTTGCTACAATGGTTAGCGAAGAAGTAGTAGAAGAAGTTGTGGAACCTGTTGTTGAAACAGTGGAAGAAACAACTGTAGAAACAGTAGAAGTTCCTGAAGAAGACTTCGATGAAGATGATTTCGAAGAAGAAGCAGGAGAAGCTGACTACGAAGAAACTGTAGACCAATTAGAAGAAGCTGCTCGTGTTACAAAAGAATACTTAGAAGGCATCGCTAAAACATACGGCGCTGAAGCAACAGTAACAGTTGAAGCACGTCGTGACCGCATGACTTTCGTATTCGACACAGACAAACAAGGTCTTTTAATCGGAAAACATGGTAAAATCTTGAATGCTTTACAAGTACTTGCGCAAGTATCTGTACACCGCTTCATTAAAGGACGTATTTCAGTTCAAGTGGATGTTGGTGATTACCGTCAACGTCGTAGTGAAACATTACAACAAATTGCGGAAAGAACAGCTCGTAAAGTATTAAAAACAAAACAACCTGTTTACTTAGAACCACTTCCAGCGTATGAAAGAAAACAAATTCACGCTGCGTTAAGTAAAAACAAACGCATCTCAACTCACTCAGAAGGTAAAGAACCACATCGTTACCTAGTCGTTGAAATCGCAGAATAGAAAAATGACAGCTTATGACCGTTTCGGTCATAAGCTTTTTTTGTGCTTTAAAAATCGACATTTAAAAGATAATGGCTAAAATGATTATTATATCAATCATTTTGATGAAAGATTTTGGAATGAAAATATTTTTCATGCTTACAAAATACGATATATAAAATAATATATAAAAATCATTTTCAATCAGAAAGAAAGAAAAAATCCCACAAAACTCTACATAATTAAAGTTTATCTATTGGATATATCGAAAAATAAAGGTATAATAATTATGATATAGGAGTCATAATTTTAATAAAAGAAAGGAGATATTATGGATATTCAAATTTTTGTGAATCGAAGAAAAGAACTAGGTTTATCTCAAATTGAATTGAGTGAGGGTATTTGTACACAAGCTACATTGAGTCGATTCGAAAATCACGGTCAAATTCCTTCAATGAAAATATTGACCTTGCTTTGCAAAAAGTTGCAAATGGACGTAGGGGAGTTATTTCCATCTGTAGCGATTAAAGACTCAGTGTTAAATAAGAAACTTGATAAAATAGAATTCAATATCGTGGGTATGGAATATGAAGAAGCAGAAGAGCTTATTAAGAGTATTAATGTTGCACACTTAACAACGCAACAAGAGTGGCGATATCTATATTTAAAGGGCTTCACGCAAACCTTATTGAACAAAGACGATGCGGACAGTTTCTTCTATTTTAATCAATTATTAGCGGATCATTCAGACGTAGATAATAAGTATATCTTTTTAGCCTATACCGGAATTGGCCTTATTTATATGAATCAAGCCGATTACGATAAGGCAGAGTACTTCTTTGAAAAAGCTATTCACCAAATTGATTCGTATTCCATCGAGTCTGTAGAAGATGTTTGTCGTGTCCTAACAGTCCTATATTACGCAGCAACATTTTATGCGACGATTAAGGAATATGATACAAGTGATGTGTTATTACGCCGAGGGGTAACGATTTGTGGGGAAAATCATGTTACTTACTACTTGGCACGTATTAAATATTTACAAGCTGAAAATGCATATGTAAATGAATTTGGTGAAGAAGAAGTTAAAGAATTGATTAGAGACGCTGCCGCATTTGCCAGACTGAATAAAAATACTGTATTATTAGAAAAGATAAAAGTATTTGAAGACCGTGTGGCGAAAGGAGAATAGATATGTCTATTCGTCTCAAAAAGGAAGATTTCCTCAAAAAAGAAAAACTCGAAGTTCCTGAAACATTAAAAGAGGAACTAGTCAATGATGAATATGATTTAGATAGTTTTGGAGATGCGTTTATTATGATGCCAAAAATGGAAGAAGATAAACGTCAACAAAACCTTGAAAAGAACATCAAAAAAGAGTGGCTCGAGGATTTCGAAAACTAGTTTCTACTATAATATAGTAAACAAAATTTAAAAGAAGACTTCGGTGAGTACGCCGAGGTCTTCTTTTTGTGTTTTTAAAACGTTGATGTAAACAAATTGTTTGAAGTTTTTTCATAAAAAATTCTTAGTAAAAATAGT
>CALALK010000032.1 GCA_937923125.1 uncultured Carnobacterium sp. | reverse complement strand
CAAGTGAAAAAGCAATGTTTTCTTCGACTGTTCTCGACCATAAAAGATTGAAATGCTGGAAAATCATCGCAATTTTTTGACGTTCTTTTAATAACTCTTTCCGTTTTAAAGTTGTAATATCTTTTCCATAAATATAAATATGACCACTTGTCACTGTCTCTAATCCATTTAATAAACGAATTAACGTACTCTTCCCAGCTCCTGAAAAACCGATAATCCCAAAAATTTCGCCAACACCAATCTCTAACGAGACATCTTTTACAGCTTCAACCGTGCCTTGTTTTCCCGTATACGTTTTGGACACGTTCTCTACTCGAATCATTCTTCCACTCCTTAATTGTCAAAATGGAGCGAAAAGTCCAATGCGCTTGGCTTTAGGACTTTCCACTCCTCGTGTTTCTCTTTAATTTTCTCTATTATTTCGCAGGAACTACAGAACCATCTGTATATTTTTCGCTAATAAATTTACGAATTTCATCACTTTGTAATGCTTTAATTAACGCTTTGATTTTAGCGCTGTCTTTGTCAGCAGGTTTTACCGCGACTAAGTTAGCGTATGGTGAGCTTCCATCTTCTAAAGCAATTGAATCTTTCACTGGTGAAAGTTTAGCATCGATTGCAAAGTTTGAGTTGATGATAACTGCATCCCCTTCATTGTTGTTATAAGTTGACACTAACAATTCAGGTGCGATTTCTGTTTTGATTTGGATGTTCTTTGGATTTTCAGCAATATCGCTTAATCCAGCATTAACTGGGTTTACACCATCTTTTAATTTAATTAATCCAGCTTTTGTGAAGAAGCTTAAGAAACGACCTACTTCAGCAGGGTTTGTTGATGCATATACCACTGCGTTATCTGGTAATTCTTTTAATGATTTATATTTCTTAGAGTAAATTGCCATTGGTTCAATATGAACGTTCCCTACAGAAACTAAATCTTGATTGTGTTCTTTGTTGAATTTATCAAGATATGGAGTGTGTTGGAAGTAGTTTGCATCCGCATCTCCTCCGTAAACGATGTTGTTTGGTGTTACGTAGTCATTTACGATGTTGATTTCTAATTTGTACCCTTCTTTTTCTAAGATTGGTTTAGCTGCTTCTAAGATTTCAGCGTGAGGTGCTGGTGAAGCGACTACTTTAATTGTTTTGTCTTCTGCTTTTGCAGCTTCTGTTGTGCTTTCTGATTTTGCTGAGTTGTTTCCACAAGCTACTAATGCTGTTGCTAAAAGTCCGAATGTTGTTGCTTTGAATAATTTATTTAATTTCATGTTATAAGTCCCCTTTTTGGTTAAATGATTGTTCTTTGTTTGGAAACCACATGCGCGCTTCGTGATTTCCAACAGATGGTTGCTCTGTCCATTTTGGTTTGGGCCATAAAAAAAGCTTCCCCTCTACACACTAGAGGCGAAGTTTTCGCGTTACCACTCTAATTCCGATAAACCTCACAGTTTACCGCTCCAAAAGTACGTTGCATGGTGCAAGATACCCTTGTACGTTATCGAGTACAAATCGCAAAAGCTTCATCACCTTTGTTGCTCCCAGACCATTTTCAATAAATTGCCCCGTATCCTTTCCCACCAACCGGATTCTCTTTAACGTTCTTCTTTATTTACTTATCTGTTCATTGCATTGTTTTATCTGATGAAATTACTATAAACGATTGCCCTATTCTGAGTCAATACGAAACTCGTTATTTGATTATACCTGTTTTTCAGAACTCGTTATAACTTTTATGCATATAGTCTTTATCAAAAAAGAAGGAGCGCACAGCGGCACTCCTCCTGCTATTTTTAACTATTTTTTCAAGAACTTTCTCATTGAAAGAACTGAACCAAACGCACCGATAAGAACACCGATGGCAACCATTCCTGCTGATACATAAATCAAGAATGGATTTGGATCGAGTAGGCTAAAGCTTGACCCAGAGAAGAAATCTGAACCACCTTTATACACCCATAGGTATACTGACCATACTAATCCGATTGGGATAATTGAACCGATTAATCCAATCATACCGCCTTCTAAGAAGAATGGCCAACGAATGTAAGCTTTTGTCGCCCCTACAAGACGCATGATTTGAATTTCTGTTCTACGTGCATAGATTGTTGCACGAATTGTATTTGAAATTAAGAACATCGCTAACGCTAATAGTCCTAAAATCACAACCGCACCGATATTACGCGCTGTTGCAATAATACGGAATAAGTTGTCCGCACGAGCTTCCCCGTAACGAACACGCGCTACATAGTCCATGCCTTCGATTTGTTTCGCAATAGCACTTGTTTTTTGTGGTTCCACTGCTTTTACGTCGAACGCATTACGAAGTGGGTTTGCATCATTTTTAAATAATGATAACTCTTCCCCAAAGTTCTTTGTTACGTCTTCTAACTCTTCGTCTTTAGAACGGAAAGTAACAGACTCAACGCCATCTAAGGCTTTAATTTTTGCTTCTAATTCATCTGTTTTTGTTTGGTCAGCTGCCAAATCAATAAACACACGTACGTTTACGTCATTTTCAATATCTGAACCGATTTTATTAACGTTGAATAGTAGTGATACGAACACCCCAACGATTAATAAGATCATTGAAACTGCAGAAACAGCACCAAATGTCATCAATCCATTTCTGAAAAGACTCTTGAAGGCGTCACGTATATGACGACCCATCGTTCTAATCTTCATATCCGTATTCCCCCTGTTCTTGGTCACGTACAATTTGACCATTCTCAATCGCAATTACACGATGCTTTTTCTCGTTAACGATTTGGCTATTGTGTGTTGCCATTACGATTGTTGTTCCTTGTTCATTGATACGCTCAAGGATATCCATGATTTCCATAGAAGTATCTGGGTCAAGGTTCCCTGTTGGCTCATCGGCAATCAGGATACCAGGTGTATTTACGATTGCACGGGCAATCGCCACACGTTGTTGTTCCCCACCAGATAATTCATTTGGGAAATTATCGACACAGTGTTTTAGGTTTACTAACTCTAAAACCTCTTGTACACGGCGTTTGATTTCACGAGGTGATTTTTCAATTACCTCCATAGCGTATGCTACGTTTTCGTATACTGTTTTATTTTGTAAAAGTTTAAAGTCTTGGAAGACAACTCCTACATAACGGCGTAGGAACGGAATTTGACGATCTCTAATTTTCATCAAATCATATTTACCTACACGAATTCTACCTTTAGTCGCTTTTTCTTCGCGATACATCATTTTAATGAAAGTTGATTTACCTGCACCAGAAGGCCCTACTACATAAACGAACTCTCCATCCTTAATTTGGATAGATAAATTATTAATAGCAGTGATGCCTTTATTATATTTCTTAGTTACATTCATCATTTCAATCATAAACTCACCAGCTTTCTAATCCTTCGATATTTTAATCCTCCCTATTATAGCACCCAAATATTACAACCCCTTCACATAAGATTACAGAAATATTAAAATCAGGATACGAGCCATCGCGTTCAGAAATGGAACGTTGGACCGGA
>CALALK010000031.1 GCA_937923125.1 uncultured Carnobacterium sp. | reverse complement strand
TCACTGCAAATCCACGACTAGCTAAATACATACAATAGGGAGCATAAACCTTCTTATCCCCATAGACCCAAGCGCCTCCGTGAATATTGACAATGACAGGAAGGGGCCCCGTCGCTTTTCTTGGACGGTAGACATCCAGAAGATGCCACTTGTCATCTTCTGCGTAGCTAATGTTCTCGACACTATCTACATTTCTTGGTTTCTTCCAACCCAAGTCTCGCTTTAAATCCCCGATAGTAAATAGCGTACGGACAATATGACTCGTAATTGACATCGCTAGCCCTCCTTTCCTTTTAATGCTACTCTTCTCTTTCTAAAAAAGGCGTTACTAGTTCCATCCACTCCAACGGAAGATAAGTGGATAAATATCCGTGATTATATCCTTTTGCTTCATATAAAGTACAATTAGGATGCATTTTCTGAAATAGTTTTGCCGACTCCTTCACGCACTTCATTTCTTTTTCTCCATAAATATAGAGGACCTCTGCTGAACTATTTGAAATCGCTGGTTTCAGATGATAACTGGCCATATAGGTTTTATAAATCGTTACTAATGTTTTGATGGGCAATCGTGGCATATCCTCCAAATAGTACCTTTCTAATTCTTCTGGATAAGCCATCTTAGGATACATCTTCCTCATAAGTTTCAATTGCATTTTACACGCTGCCCTACCAAACATTAACTTCCCGAAACATTTTACAAAAAAGAGACTCATTTTTGCCAATTTCGGTTGTGGAATGCAGAGACTTCCATCAATAATGGCTTTGTCAGCTATATGAGAGTCTAACGAAAGTAGCTCCATTACTATTTGTCCACCAAGAGATACTCCGCCAATCGCAAATACATGCCCATTGCAATGCTTTCTTATATACTTCAGAAGCTCCTGCGCAGATTGCTCAGTGGACACATACTCCTTTTGATACTCCTCACCATGACCATCTAGCACTGGTAAAATCACATGGTATTTATCTGACAGAAAACGTGCTTGTCGCAAATAATTCCACCACGAATTCCCTCCACCATGAATTAATATAATATGAGGATTGTGATGGTCTCCAAATTCATGAAATTTCATCAAAAAGCTCCCTTTCCACTACCGTTTCTATTACTATTGTAACCTAAGCGCTCGAAAAACACAGCATTATTATTTCCATCAAAATGAACTTGTAACCTTCAATCAAAAAAGGCCGGACTGGATAGTCCGACCTTTGAAAGTGTCATTAAAAATTATTTTAATGTTACTGAAGCGCCAACTTCTTCTAATTGAGCTTTTAATGCTTCAGCTTCTTCTTTAGCTACGCCTTCTTTTAATACGCCAGGAGCGCCATCAACTAATGCTTTAGCTTCTTTTAATCCTAATCCAGTTGCTTCACGAACAACTTTGATTACTTTAATTTTTTGGTCTCCAGCAGAAGTTAATTCTACAGTGAAGTCAGATTTTTCTTCTGCAGCTTCGCCAGCGCCACCAGCTACTACAGCTACAGGAGCTGCTGCTGTTACTCCAAATTCTTCTTCGATAGCTTTTACTAAGTCGTTTAATTCTAATACAGTTGCTTCTTTAATGTCAGCAATGATTTGTTCAATGTTTAATGCCATTTTTAATTTCCTCCATTTTTTGGTTATTTAATAAAATTTTGTTTGTGTTTTTAAGTTAGCTAGCTAGCTTTATTAAGCTGCTGCGCCATCTTTTTGATCTGCAACGGCTTTGATTGCCAATGCAGTGTTGCGAACTGGTGCTTGTAATACTGATAATAGCATTGAAAGTAACCCTTCGCGGCTTGGTAATTTTGCAAGAGCTTCGATTTCTTCTTTTGAAGAAACTTTACCCTCAACAACACCTGCTTTAATTTCTAAAGCTTCAACTTTTTTAGCAAAGTCAGCTAAGATTTTAGCAGGAGCTACTACATCTTCGTTACTGAAAGCTACAGCTGATGGTCCTTTGAAAATGTCATCCATTCCTTCTAAACCAGCTTCTTTAGCTGCACGTGATAAAATGCTGTTTTTAACAACTGCAAATTGTACACCTGCTTTACGTAATTCTGCACGTAGATTTGTTGCTTCTTCTACAGTAATTCCTAAATAGTCAACAACAACAACTGATGATGCGTTTTTGAACTGTTCAGCAACTTCTGTAACTAGTTGCGCTTTTTTAGCAATGATTGCTTCACTCATCTTCGTTTTTCACCTCCTGAAATTTAGGTAGGGCATAAAAAAAACTCTATACCCACAAAGACATAGAGAAATAAGATCAACTTGTTCTCCCTCGGTAGGATATTAAGGCTAGTGCCCCCTACTGTCTTCGGTCGCATTCAACTTTTATTAGTTTACATGATTGACTCTTCATTGTCAACAAAAAACACTAATAAAAAAGAACCAAGCACAAGGCCTGGTTCATTCATTTTAAATTATAGAGAAGCTACGTCTACTTTAACCCCAGGGCCGAAAGTAGTTGTCACAGCAACGTTACGTACGTATTGACCTTTAACTGTAGCAGGTTTGATACGTAATAATGTTTCGTGAATTGTTTTGAAGTTTTCTACTAATTTTTCATCTGAGAATGAAACTTTACCGATTGGAACGTGGATGTTACCAGCTTTGTCAACACGGTAAGTAACTTTACCAGCTTTGATTTCTTCAACAGCTTTAGTTACGTCCATTGTAACAGTACCTGTTTTAGGGTTTGGCATTAAGCCTTTAGGTCCTAATACACGACCTAAACGACCAACTTCACCCATCATGTCAGGTGTTGCAACGATAACGTCGAACTCAAACCATCCGCCTTGGATTTTTTGAGCTAATTCGCTGTCACCAACGTAGTCTGCACCAGCTGCTTCAGCTTCTTTAGCTTTTTCACCTTTTGCGAATACTAATACGCGTTGAGTTTTACCAGTTCCGTTTGGAAGCACAACTGCTCCACGTAATTGTTGGTCAGCTTTCTTTGGATCTAAACCTAAACGGTATGCAACTTCTACAGATGCATCAAATTTAGCGAAATCTGTTTCTTTTGCTAATGCGATTGCTTCTTGAACTGGGTAAGCTTTAGAAGAATCGATTTTTTTAGCGGCTTCTAAATATTTTTTGCTTTTCTTTGCCATTGTATAATTTCCTCCTATTGTGTGGTTTTAACGGTTTTACCTCCCACAAAGTCCATGAGTGAAACACTCGTGCTAGGGACTTTTGGAAGCTGCATTTGTTTTTAGCCTTCTACTACAAATCCCATTGAACGGGCTGTACCTTCGACCATGCGCATAGCAGCTTCTACGTCTGCTGCATTTAAGTCAGGTGCTTTTAATTCAGCAATTTCTCTAACTTGATCACGAGTTACAGTAGCAACTTTTTTCTTGTTTGGTTCGCCTGAACCTTTTTCAACTTTAGCAGCTTTCTTTAATAATACTGCTGCTGGTGGTGTTTTACAGATGAAGTCGAATGAACGGTCTTCATAAACTGAAATCACAACCGGAATGATTAAACCTGCTTGGTCAGCTGTACGAGCATTGAATTCTTTACAGAATCCCATGATGTTCACTTGTGCTTGACCTAAAGCTGGACCTACTGGTGGAGCTGGAGTTGCTTTACCTGCAGGAATTTGTAATTTAACTAGTTTTACAACTTTTTTAGCCACGAGACATTACCTCCTTGATTGTTTCGTGCGTGGTTTAATGGAGATGAAGATTTCTCCTCCCACGGTGTTCCGACATGTGCATTTTCATGCACTTTGGTATTATATCAAAACTTAATTTGCAATGCAATATTTATAGTTTACTATTTTTTGAGAAAAAAGTTACGTTGGTTTTACAAACCACTTCCAATCCTTGCGGATTCATTTATAACTACTGCATTGGGGCAACGGATTGAGCCGAAGTCTCAATTCCTACCAAGCTTCAAACTGACTCTACGGGTTTCACCCTAGAGTCAGTAATTCACATTGGTTGCTATCCCCCATTACTGCGATTATAAAATCCGCTCGATTTTCCGTAATCGATTATTTTTTTATGCAAAATTATGTGTACCCTGTTTTAGTAGGTGAAGCGGTACGGGGTTCTTAGTAAGAGTACGGGGAATCGTAACAAAGAGTACATCTTTGTTCATTGCAAAAAAGTAAAAATAAAATGTAAAAAACTCTTGACATTTTTAGGTAGGAGAGTATAATTTGAAATGTAAAGAGCTCTTGACATTATTACAAGAATTTGGAGGAACAAAGCCATGAAAAAGATGGATGAAATGGACAGAGATATTCAGTTGCGTTCTGAGGCGTGGGGCTATAAAACAGCGCTTTTGGGTTTATGTGCATGGACAGGATTTAATATCTATCAAGCACTTGTTGGTGGTGGCAAACTTGAAATGCTTCCTTGTTTAATTTTGCTCTTATCTGTAAGTGTGCAAGGATTTGCTCAAACCGCAATGAAACGCAATATGATTGCTGGTGATGAAGAGTATAAAGAACCAAATAAACTTGTTCAAGGAGTCATTCTAGCAGTTGTCACTGTTATCGTATTATTGGCTGTTGGCGTTTATTTTTTTCAGAAAGCGTGATGGCATATGAAAAATAATATTAAACAGCTAAGAAAAGCAGCAGGATTGCGACAAGAGGATATGGCAAAAACGTTGGGTGTAAGCAGACAGACCATTATTGCCATTGAGAATGATAAATATAATCCTACCCTTGAACTTGCTATGAGAATTGCAAGGTTACTCCAGCTCAATGTTGAAGAGATTTTTGTGTTAGAGGACTAAAAAGACATAACTGAATACTCAATAAATGAAGAGAGATTCCTATTTGTGGGGGAATCTCTTTTTTTGTAAAATCCATAAAAAACTGTTTAAAACGCGGGATAGTAGTGGTAAAATGTAGGTGAAAAATGTAGCTTGTAGTATGGTTTCTTTAACAATGAGGTGAGAACATGTACTTAAAAAGTGATCAAGATAAACATCAAAAAATGCCGACTTATGGAGCAGCACCTTACCTATACATAAGTATGCTTGTGCTGAATTTGACTGGTTGGGTGCTGCATCAGTCAGTGCTGGAGAGTGGGTTGTTAACGGGTGGATTCAAAGATTTGTTCTATCTGATTGGCTTCATCTTAATGGGTGTTGCGACGAGAATCTGGTGGCTTAGCGTGGTGAAGTCAGATATTGATACGAGCATCCAAAACAATGAACTCAAGACGACAGGAATCTACGCGCGCACACGCAATCCGATTTACTTTTCGTGGTGGCTCTGCGGCATTGGGAGTATCC
>CALALK010000030.1 GCA_937923125.1 uncultured Carnobacterium sp. | reverse complement strand
AGTCTGGTGAAACAACGACTGAGTCAACAACTTCAACTGAAGCGACTACTGAAGCAACTACAGCAGAATCAACTGAAGCAACTACAACTACAGAAGAGACTACTGAGTCTTCTACAACAACGACCACAACAACTACAACAACAGAAGAACCTACAACAGAGGCGCCGACAACTGGTACAACATCATCAGCACCACAAGTGGTTGCTCCAGATGATCATTTATAAAAATATCATAAAAAGGATTGTTAAATGGAAATTTAACAATCCTTTTTTTATTGTGGAAAAATGAAAATAAGTACGAAAAAATATCGGATTATCTCTTAACGAAAACGGAAACACTTGGAAATAAATATTTCCAAAAAGTTCCTTTTGAGGGAAAAAAGCTATAAATATGTTAAAAAGTATATAAGTCGATGGAAAATATTTGAAATTTATTCAAAGAAACATTATAATTTAAACATAAAAATTAAGGAGGGAAAATCAGGTGAAAAACAAATGGTTAAAACTATGTGCTGTAGTAATGATGTTATTTGCTTTTGTTGGAATGTCCGCTTCTAAAGTAGCGAATGCTGAGACTCCTGAAGTACAATCAGTAAATATTGCTGATTTAACAAAAGAACAACGTGAGGCAATTCAACCAGGAGAACCAACAGCGCCTGCACAAGCTGGCCAAGCGACATTATACGTTTATGAATTGGATAAAGGGAAATGCCCATTAGGCGACACTTTACCAAATACGGGGTCATCTTCGACAACAATTCTAGCGGTTTTTGGTATCGTATCATTATCAGGAGCAGCTTACTTTGTAGTATCAAATAAGAAAGCTAAGAAAACAATCTTAATGATTGGATTAGTAGCAGCAGGGACAGCGGCAGCAACAACTTCAGTTTCTGCAGCAACTCCATATGAACAAAGTCTAACCGACATGAGTTGTTATCGATATGTTGGATACATTCGTGAGGATGTTTCAACGACAACTGAAGTAACAACGACAACTGAAGCTGCAACAACTGAAGAAGTGGTTACATCAGAAGAAGCTACAACAACTGTTGAAACAACAACGACTGAGACAACTACAACTGAAGCAACAACTGCTGAAGCAACAACTGCTGAAGCAATAAATGCTGAAGAAATAAATGCTGAAGAAATAACTGCTGAAGCAACAACAGAAACAGCACCGACTCAATCCGTTGAGCCAATTACAGTATCACCAACAGACCACTTATAAACTAAGAGGAAATACGAAGACTGACAAATATTACTTTGTCAGTCTTTTTTTTGCTTAAGACTCTATTAACATTTCAATCTAGGCTCTTTCTCTTTATATTTGTTCTATGCTATAATGACGGGGAGACTAGAAAGGATGAGTTTATTTCATGATTACATTAAAATCAAAACGCGAAATTGATGCAATGGAAGAATCAGGTGCGCTGTTAGCATCCATTCACGTGCAACTTCGTGATTTTATTAAACCAGGTGTCACTACTTGGGACATCGATCAATTTGTACAAAAGAAAATTGAAGAAGCGGGTGGTTCAGCACCGCAAATTGGATACGAGGGATATAAATACGCAACATGCCAAAGTATCAATGACGAAATCTGTCACGGATTCCCACGTCGTAAACCGTTAAAATCAGGCGACTTAGTAAAAGTGGATTTCTGCGTGGAACTAAAAGGTGCTTTATCAGACTCTTGCTGGAGCTATATTGTTGGAGAAAGTACTCCAGAAATCGACCATTTATACGAAGTGACAAAGAAAGCTTTATACTTAGGAATCCAACAAGCAAAAGTTGGAAATCGTATTGGGGACATCGGTCACGCGATTCAAACTTATGTTGAAAGTGAAGGGTTATCGGTTGTTCGTGACTTTATCGGACACGGAATTGGACCAACGATTCACGAGAGTCCAGCAGTTCCTCACTACGGCGAACCTGGGAAAGGCCTTCGCTTGAAAGAGGGAATGGTTATCACTATTGAACCAATGGTGAATACTGGTACTTGGAAAGCAGAAATGGAAAGTAATGGTTGGACAGCTCATACATTAGATGGTGGACTAAGCTGCCAATTTGAACATACATTAGCTATTACAAAAGATGGTCCGCGTATTTTAACATTACAAAAAGATCACGCAGAAGATGTGTTGAACTAAGGGAGGAAGCAAAAATGGCAATTTTAGTAACAGGTGGAGCAGGGTATATCGGTTCTCATACAGTTATCGAATTAGATAAAGCTGGATTTGAGGTTGTTATCGTTGACAACTTCTCAAATAGCTCGCCAGAAGTATTGAACCGTTTAAAAACAATCACAGGAAAAGATTTCCCTCTATATGAAGGAGATATTCTTGATCGTGATTTCTTAGTATCGGTTTTTGAAAAAGAAAATATCGATTCAGTGATTCATTTTGCAGGGTTTAAGGCTGTGGGAGAGTCTGTTGAAAAACCTTTAGAATACTATCACAACAATATTACAGGAACATTAGTGTTACTAGACGTAATGCGTCAATTTAATGTGAAAGATATCGTGTTCAGTTCAAGTGCAACAGTATACGGTATGAATAATGTCGTTCCTTTTAAAGAAGAAATGCCAACAAGCGCAACAAACCCATATGGTTATACGAAAGTAATGCTTGAACAAATCTTGAATGACGTTGCTTTCTCAGATAGCGACTGGTCAGTCACAAACTTACGTTACTTCAACCCAATCGGAGCGCATGAAAGTGGCTTGATCGGAGAAGCGCCAAATGGCATTCCAAACAACTTAATGCCATATATCACTCAAGTGGCTGTTGGGAAGCGCGAATTCTTAAGTGTATTTGGTGACGACTACGATACACATGATGGTACTGGTGTTCGTGACTACATCCACGTTGTTGACTTAGCTCGTGGACACGTACTTGCGGTTAAAAACAATGCGGCTCAAAAAGGTGCAAAAGTCTTTAACTTAGGAACAGGTATTGGATACAGTGTATTAGATTTAGTAAAAGCATTTATCTCAGAAAACGGAGTGGATATTCCTTACAAAATTGCACCTCGTCGTGCAGGGGATATCGCAACTTGTTATGCGGATGCTACTAAAGCAAAAGAAGTGCTAGGATGGGTAGCGGAAAAGAACTTAAACGATATGGTTCGCGACTCATGGAACTGGCAAAAGAAAAATCCAGAAGGATACTAGAAACATAGTTCTATACAAATCAATAAAACTCCTTCGGAGTTGTTATTGTGGCAAGAATAGTAGGATACCGGCTTGAGCCTAAGGTCTCAAGCCTACCAAGCTTCAAAGGGAGAGTAGCGAATAATCGCAACTCTCCCTAATTCACATTGGTTATAAGTTCCTACCATTGCCATAATAACTCCAAGGAGTTCTTTTTTTGTGTATTTCTAATAGTCCTCTGTGGAGGA
>CALALK010000029.1 GCA_937923125.1 uncultured Carnobacterium sp. | reverse complement strand
GGTTATCTTGTGCGAATTTAGCAATTTCCCCATAATTCATTTCTTCTTGAGTATCGTCCGCATAAGAGAACCCCATACTTACTGTCAGTGGGGTATTTTGTTGAGCAGTTGTCTCACGAACACGGTCGATAATCTCAAATTTCGTTTTTTCGAGCTCTGAGAGGATTTTTTTATCTAAAAAAGCAACAAAACGGTCTGAACTTACACGTTTCAGGTAGATATTGTTATGATTTGCCCAGCTTGTAAGCTGATTGGTCACGAAGTTATTCAAGTTAGACTTCTTACGGTCACTCAGTGATTGAGACACTTCAGCAAAGTTATCGACGAAAATCTGTCCAAATACAGGTCTTTCATCTAAATAAGTCTCTTTAATCAACGCATATTCCGTAATATCCATCATGTAGAGCATTCCAATATCGTTATGATAAACTATTTGGAAGTATTTATCTTTCCAATGCACTACATTATCTTTATCATCATCCAGATTTTTAACGATATTCGCTAATTCTGGATCAATAACTTCAAGTTTGAATCCTAATAGTTCTTTTCGTTCGAAATACTTCTGTAAATAAGGGTTAATCCATTGAATTTCACCATTATCATCTAATAAAAGCATTCCAATCGGCATTTTAATAGAGGCATCTTGAGAACCTTTATTAATTTTATACGATAAGTTCGTTACAAAGTGATTCGTTTCTTGAATAATGTATTTTGCAAACGAATAGAGGAGAGTCCCTAATAGAATAACAAATAAAGTAAGGATCAGTCCCATCCATATATTCATCACGTACGCAATAATCAGCATACAGAGAATGATTGCTATAAATGAGAATCCGTATTTCTTCATTGTTTCACTTTTAAGAAATGTCGGTAAAGCCTTAATATGTTCTTTTAGGCTTTTCTTCATTCTTGCACCTTCTTTCTATATACCTTATTTTACCACAGTTTTGACCCCTCGTCAGTTCTCTAAAATTGTTTCACGTGAAACAATTTAAAAGAGGGTAGGGTACAAATGTTTCACGTGAAACATTTTAAAGGTTCGTTTCTTCGATAGAATGTTTCACGTGAAACATTCTAGTTTATGTATCAAGATTAAATGATAAGTCACCATTCATTTAGCTAAGAATAGTATTTTCTGAAAAGATACTCGGTTATAAAATGAACAGTCGAAAAAAACAAAAAAGGATTGAGAATTTCTCAATCCTTTTATTCATTATTATTAGTCAACTGTTGTGAATGGTAATAATCCCATGATACGAGCACGTTTGATTGCAACAGTTAAAGTACGTTGGTGTTTAGCACAAGTACCTGTTACACGGCGTGGTAAGATTTTACCTTTTTCAGAAATGTAACGTTTTAATAATTCTACATCTTTGTAATCAATGTAGTCGATGTGGTTTGCACAGAAGTAGCAAACTTTT
The DNA here is from genome assembly GCA_937923125.1 of uncultured Carnobacterium sp. Classification (GTDB taxonomy): domain Bacteria; phylum Bacillota; class Bacilli; order Lactobacillales; family Aerococcaceae; genus Granulicatella. The sequence goes on along the minus strand of CALALK010000029.1, from coordinate 1,985 downwards.
TTACGACGGCGTTGACCGCCACCTCTACGTTGTTGAGCCATTATGGTATCCTCCTTTTAAACTTTAGAATGGTAAATCATCATCTGAAATGTTGATTGTCTCTCCATTGCTTAAGAATGGATCTGACACACCACCACCGAATGATGAAGTAGGAGTATTAAATTGATTAAAGTTATTCGTTTGATTTTGTTGGAATCCGCCATGAGAGCTTTGATCATTAGCAGGGCGTTGTTCAGTAACATTACGTGATTCTAACAATGAGAAGTTCTCAGCTAGCACTTCAGTTACATAAACTTTTTGACCTTGTTGGTTATCATAGCTACGTGTTTGAATACGTCCTTCAATTCCTACTAGTGAGCCTTTACGAGTGAAATTCGCAAAGTTTTCTGCAGCTTTACTCCACATTACACAGTTAATGAAATCCGTCTCACGTTCACCATTTTGGTTTTTGAAACGACGTTCAACTGCAACTGTGAAGGTAGCATAAGCAGTTCCGTTTGAAGTATAACGTAAATCAACGGCACGTGTTAAGCGTCCAACTAATACAACATTATTAATCATTTAATTCTTACTCCTTTCAAGATTTATGTTTACTTATAATAAACAATTATGCTTCTAATTTAACGATCATGTGACGTAAGATGTCATTGTTGATTTTCGCTAAACGGTCGAATTCATCGATTGCAGCAGCATCTTCAGCAGTGATGTTCACTAAGTGATAGATACCTTCTTGGAAATCTTTAATTTCGTATGCAAAACGACGTTTCGCCCAGTCTTTAGATTCAACAACAACTGCTCCGTTGTCTGTTAAAACAGCATCAAATCTTGCAACCAATTCAGCTTTAGCAGCTTCATCGATGTTTGGACGGATGATATATAAAATCTCGTATTTTGATGTTTGACTCATTGACTGTCACCTCCTTATGGACTTTTGGCCTACTGAATTTTCAGTAAGCAAGGAGAGTATCATTTCTAATACTCACGTTCAATCATTATAGCAAACAAAGCTATAGAATGCAACAAAAATCCGCGCTGCAGAGGTGCTCAGGAAAGTTTGCCAGTAGCAAATCTGCAGCAAAAAAGTTTCAATATATCATATCTGATATGAAACATATATGTTACAATTGGCTTATAAAGGATTTAGGGGGAGAAAGAGAAAATGGTGGATTATTTAAAGCGGCTTTTTGACCGTCTTGACGCGAAATATGAGACTTTTAGGGATGATTTTGAGGCAGAATATTTCCTTCAAAAAAATGCCTTAGCGATGATCAGGCTCAGGCACGACTCTGGACTGACTCAAACGGAATTCGCTAGAAACGCCGGTATGACGCAAGGAAATCTCTCTAGGCTCGAAAAAGGAAATTATAATCCTACGCTCGCGCATCTTCAAAAAATTGCGAGTAAAAATGGGTATGATTTAGACATTCGTTTTAAGAAAAAGAAGCGATAAATACGATGAAATCAACAAAAATAGCTCCTACAGCCAAAAAACTGTAGGAGCTATTATTTTTTTAATTTTATCCCCAAACTTCATGAACGATTTCGTCAATCAATTTTAATTTATCCCATTGGGCTTCAATCGTTAAGATATTACCTTCTTCCGTAGAAGAGAACCCACATTGAGGGCTTAGGCATAATTGTTCAAGTGGAACATATTGACTTGCTTCTTTAATACGAGCAATGACTTCACCTTTATCTTCTAAGTCCCCTGATTTAGAAGTAATTAAACCAAGAACGACTTTTTGGTCTTTAATATAGCGAAGTGGAGTAAAGTCACCAGCACGGTCACTATCATATTCCAAGAAGAATCCATCCACACGGCAATGACCAAATAGCGTCTTCGCAACTGGCTCATAACCACCACTAGAGAACCATGTTGAGCGGAAGTTTCCGCGGCAAATATGCATGTTCACCACTAAATCTTCTGGTTTCCATTCAATGACACGGTTAAGTACATCTACATAGTCACGAGCGATTTGTTCGAG
>CALALK010000028.1 GCA_937923125.1 uncultured Carnobacterium sp. | reverse complement strand
TAAACACCTTAGCGCAAGTGGAAGTGAATATCGACTATCCAGAATACGACGACGTGGAAGAAATGACCTTGCAACTGTTGCGTGAGAAGACGCAGCAAGTCTCACAAGGAATTCGCGCATTGCTAAACACGGCAAGCCAAGGAAAAATCTTGCGTGACGGATTGAAGACGGCTATCGTTGGGCGTCCAAACGTAGGGAAATCGAGTCTATTGAACGTGTTATTACGCGAAGAAAAAGCCATCGTAACGGATATCGCTGGAACGACTCGTGACACGATTGAAGAGTACGTGAATGTTCGTGGCGTGCCGCTCCAACTGATTGATACGGCGGGAATTCGTGAAACGGATGACGTTGTTGAACGAATCGGGGTGGAACGAAGCCGTAAAGCGTTAAATGAAGCGGATTTCGTGCTCTTGATTTTAAACCAAAGCGAAGAGTTGATGGACGAAGACCTCCGTTTATTAGAACAAACGAAAGACTTCAAACGCATTATTTTATTAAACAAGACAGACCTACCAACGAAAATTGACATGGATAAGGTCAAAGAATTCGCGACAGACAGCGAGATTGTCACAACGTCCATGCTCAAAAAAGAAGGCATCGACCAATTGGAAGAAAAGATTGCCGATTACTTCTTCCAAGGGCAAATGAACGAGCGCGACGCAACGTACTTATCGAACACGCGTCATATTGCGCTTCTTGAAAAGGCAGAACAAGCGCTGCAAGAAGTGGCGAACGGGGTCGATATGGGCATGCCTGTCGATTTAATCCAGATCGATTTTACCCGCGCTTGGGATCTCTTAGGGGAAATCACAGGCGACACTGTTCAAGACGAGCTGTTAACACAATTGTTCAGCCAGTTCTGTTTAGGGAAATAAGAGCTAGCACAAAAAAATAGAGAGTCGGCGGTTTACTGTAAGAAACTGAGACAGAGTACGAATAATAAGAGATGAGAGCATGCAGAATTTTAATTGTAGGCTCTCGTGAAAGAGTAATAACGGAAATTCTTACGGATTCTATAGGAATCCTTCACAGTGCGAAGGATTCGTAATGGCGGTTGTAATCGATGCGAATTAGATTCTCTTAAAATTGATTTTTAGAGAATCTTTGAGGCTCGATAGGTAGGAAGACTGTAGGCTTCCACCGGTACAGCCATTATCGCTACTATGAAGATATCCGTAAAGAATTGAAGTTATAACTCTTTCAACGAAAGGCACAAGGAGGAAATGCTGATGACGAAGCTAGCAACAATCTGCTATATCGATAATGGAAAAGAATTTTTACTGTTATTACGCAACAAGAAGCCAAACGAT
>CALALK010000027.1 GCA_937923125.1 uncultured Carnobacterium sp. | reverse complement strand
ATCCTTTGCTTAAATTAATCGTCTAACTTTTTGGGGTCAGTACAAATTATCATATATGATAATTTTGACTTATTTAAATTCATTCAGCTTTTGTTTAAAGAATACCCAACAACATTTTGTTGATTCAGGATTCATCCGCAAGCGTTCGATTAATTCATAAGTAGGATGCCATCTGCGTAATTGGTCCGTCGAGAAGTGTTCGAGAAACTCGGAGAATGGATGGTCATACGGTTCTTTTGGCAGACCGCTACAGAAGATGGAGAAGAGGCCCACTAATTTACCAAAGGAGGTTCCGAGTTCTCCTTTTATCCAATGCATATGACGAAGGAGTCCATCCATATGAGTCGATGGTACTTTATGTAAGTATTCTTTAGAGCGGACATTCCACTCGTGCGAGAGCTCAATGGAAGGGAATTCCCTATTAAACCAGTCTTCTTCAATTTCCATTTCGATGTAGCATTTTAGAATTTCTTGTAAAGGCTGATGGCTCTCGATGCTGGTATTTAACTTATTCGTTCTAAAATAGTGATACAACAACTCTTCCTGAATTTGATTTAAAAACTTCTCATCATCCAGTTTATCCGGATAAATAGTTTTAATAATGGCTTTGGCAATCGTTTGAGATAAAATCGGTAGTAGCGTACAAAATTCTAAAATAGAATGATGTAAATGAAGCTGTTCAAATTCGGATTTCTGCATAATTACAAAAGAATGGGTGTATTCCTGAAGAAAGACTTTGCCGAGTTGCTTTAAGCATTGATGCAGCGCAGTCATAAAATCAGTGAATACACCCAAGTTTAAGTAAGTTGTATGTTCATTATGGAAATGACTAGGAAATGGATTTGGGCCAAAGTTAATGTAGAAGTCTTGTTTTGGCAAAACGGAAGACGCAAGAGTAATCAGCTCCTCTAAAACAAGCAGCGTCTCTTCTTTTGATAAATGTAAATAGTGCACAGGAATATAGGTTTGCGGGAATGACTCTAAGTAATCGTTGTAAAGGCGCAAGAAAGAATCTTTGCTCTCTTTGATGAGCGTGTAGTAGAACTCTGTAATGTGGGGACCGAATGTGATCGCTAAAACGTCTTTGTAGGAGACAGTAGATTGACCTAGAAGTTTTTGATAATGTAAGTGGAAATAATCTCGCAGGCTATCGAGATGAGGAAATAAATCGATGATGCTGTCGCCACGCATGCCTTTAATCCAGAGAGAGGTGAGCGTGTGACATTCTTCAGAATACGGTTTGTTGAAACAGTGCATAGCGTTTTGATGACGCAAATAATAGCGTCGCAATTTCTGGAATTCTTTTTGCTGGTCATAGGACAGCGCTTGTGGAAAATCTTCAAAGTAATGCATTAAGAAGTTGGACTCGGAGGTGCCGAGTAAGTACTCGATAATCTCTTCAAAAGACTTGTTATATGGATTTGGATCCTGACTGAAGAGATTGTTGTAGTAATTCTGTCGCTGCTGTTGTTCTTCAAGCAGCTGAATTTGTTTCACCAATAAACTTAACTCTTGAGTATAACGTTCCATTGTAATACACTCTCCCAATAATGTATTTGTTACCTTAATTGTAACGCTTTCATAAAAGTGCGTCAATATACATTTTTATCTATTTTTTATGGAATTTAAGAAATAGGAAAGACGCTTGACTAAACTTGTAGAGTTGACCATAATAAAGAAAGTCAACAAGGAAGGAGAGGTTTCATGTCTAAGAAAACAAAAGCAACCATTGCGATTACACTGGCGATTGCAGTCATGGTACTCATCTTTATTAGCTCGAGTATGCCTTATAAGGATCAGTCACTGGTATCGACGATTCAAAAAGGACTGCCAACGCAACCTTTTTCAGAAATTTTATCTAAAATTAAATTTGAATATGCAGGACAAACCATCAGTATTCCTTCTTTAGGATATGCGCAGTTCATCGAATTTTTCATTCGTAAAGCCGCTCATTTCTTAGCTTACTTCTTTATCGGATATCAATGGACGAGAGGGTTAAGTGTTCACGTCCGTAAAAAAGGATGGCCACAGTTCTTAGCGTTCTTTATCGCAGTGCTGTATGCCATGACCGATGAGTTCCATCAAGGAGTAACTCCAGGACGTACACCGCTTATCCAAGATGTCTTTGTGGATGCTGTGGGGGTTGCAGTGGGGGTAGGGTTAGGAACCTTGAAAAAAATTAGATAATACACTCAAAACGTTGAAGAGATTTTCTTCAGCGTTTTTTTGTTGTCCAAAAGACCCCTTTTTACTTTTTCTCGTAGTTCTTTATGACTAGTCAAAGAGTGGAGGAAGAACAATGGAAATGAATGAATTAGCAACGGAAGTATTCACGCAAGCCATTAAGCACCAATTAGATGATATTCATTTATTACCGGTTGGAGAGGAGTATGTATTTTATTTAAGAGATGTCAATGGGTTAAAAGAGTTGAGAAAGATTTCAGACGAAGTGGCCTTGCAATTTATTTCGTACTTAAAGTATCAAGCTGGAATGGATGTAGGAGAGAGACGAAGACCGCAGAGTGGTTCCTTAACCTTTGAGATTTCAAAGGACCAGATGATTGAACTGAGATTATCAGTGATTACGAATTTTAAGCAGAAGGAATCCATGGTTATCAGGCTCTTGCATCGGTCGAAGAAGGAAAAGGCGTCGATTCGTTCGATGACTTATTTTCCAAAGGACTGGGCGCTCTTACAACAGTTCCTGCGCTATAAGAGCGGCTTGATTTTATTTTCTGGACCCGTCAGTTCTGGTAAAACGAGTACGATGTACGCTTTACTTAGGGCTCGTATGAAAGAAAAGACGCTTCAAGTGATTACGATGGAAGACCCAGTGGAGTACCATGAGCCGATGTTTTTACAGACGGAGATTAACGAGAAGGCTGGAATTACGTATGAACTACTCATAAAGAGTTGCCTGCGTCATCATCCTGATATTTTACTAATCGGCGAAATCCGAGACGAAATGACGGCAAAGATGGCGATTCGTGCAGCCTTAACGGGGCACTTGATTCTAGCAACTGTTCACGCAAAAGACTGTAATGGAGTGGTAGCAAGGCTCTTAGAACTTGGGGTTAGTAAAACGATGCTTGAGCAAACCATTATCGCGATTTGTTCACAACGCCTACTCCCTCGGTATTGTGGATTATGCGGTAAGGAATGTGAATTGCATTGTAATCACTTAACAAATGGAGAAAAGCGAGGAACGATTTTTGAAATCGAAACTCATGAAAAGTTGTCGCAGTTCTTTAAAACAAATCAATTTTCCACAGACGAAGAAAGAGTACATCCTTTTAATAAGGTATTGAGGAAAGCTTATGCATTGGGATACATTACGGACAAAACTTACGAAACCTATCAAATTATCTAAAAAGTGGAAAGGGACGGTTCAAAGTCGATTTCTAATTCAGCTGGCTCATTTACTCGAGGAAGGATTTAGCTTGGATGAGGCGTTGAAGTTTTTAGAATACTTATTCGATGCGCAAAAGAAAGACCTCGAACAAATGAGAGGAACGCTTGGAGAAGGACGGCGTTTTGATGAGTGCTTGAAGCGGGTCGGGTACTCTGAAACGAATACTTCGCAAATTTATTTATCCATGCAGTTTGGTAGCTTCGAGAAGGCCTGTGCATCGATTGGAGAGTTTCTCACCCGGAAGCAAAAACAACAAAAGAAAATGCAGCAGATGATGATGTATCCTGCGTTTCTTTTTACGTTTGTGATTGGAATGGTGCTCTGTATTCGAATGCTCTTACTCGATCAACTCTCTAGCATGGTGCAAGAAGACCAACTCAAGCAGTCTGGCTTCCTGTATTGGATATGGCTTGGGTTTCAGAACTTACCACAGCTAGCAACTGGATTTTTGATGGTTGTAGTGATACTAGTCATATTAGTTCGCTTGTACTGGCGGCGAAAGAACACCTACGATCAGTTTCGCATGTTGATTTCGTTTCCCGTTATTGGAAAGAGTGCGCAGCAATACGTGACGTTTTTATATGCACGAGAGTTCTCGTATTTTCTAGGAAATGGACAGTCGCTGTTGTCGATGGTGTCCGAACTGAAGAAAGAAGGAACGAGCGCACTCTCAAAGATGATTGCGCAGAAGCTAGAAGAACAACTGATTCAAGGAGAGTCCTTTTCTACGGCGCTTGAAAAGATGAAGCTGTTCCGTCAGGAGTTTATTTGGCTTGTGTTAGAAGGAGAGAAGACTAGGCAACTAGACGTGCAACTGCAAGTATACGCCGACCAAATGCTCGACGAATTTACCCAAGGCATCGAAAAGAAAATCAAGTGGATTCAACCGTTACTACTTATGGGGATTGGATTCCTCATCGTTTCCATGTATCTCATCTTATTACTACCGACGCTAACGATGATTGGAGGAAATTAAAATGAAAATGAAAACAAAGAAAAAAGGCTTCACGTTAATCGAATTACTCGTGTGCCTCTTTATTATTGGCTTGATGATGCTACTGATTATTCCGAATATTGCTAAGCAAAGAGAAGAGGCTAAGAAAAAATCGGATGCTGCTATTGTGCATATAATCGAGAACCAAAAGCAAGCGTATATGTTGGATAATAATACGAATACTGTTCCAACAGTGGATGAATTGTTTAACAAAAAGTATATTGATAAAAAACAGTTAGAAGCGTATAACAAAGCTGACAAAACTGCAGTTGAAAATAATCAATAATAATTATGATGAAAAAGAGAGCATTTACGCTTGTTGAATGCTTAATAGCGCTGGGGATTGCTTGCTTCTTACTTATACTGACTCCGCCTTTGATTAGTCGCTCCTATGTAAATTGGAAGGAAGAAGTATTTCTAAGAGAGTTTGAGCAAGTAATGGATACAGCGCAGATTACAGCTATTTCAACGGGACAAGGTTCATTCGTAACGGTCTCGGGTGGCATCGTGGAATTGAATTGTCACGGAGCTAGAGAATTGGATAAGAAGATTCGCTTTCCGGATACGATGAAAAGTTATTCTGTTCAAACGTATGGTTTTAAGCCCTATAGTGGGAATGTTAGCCAGTTCTCGTCCGTGACGTTTGATGGGCAAAATCGCAGATACACTTATGTTTTTCAATTAGGGGAGGCGAAGTATCATGTTGAAATCACCGAAAAGTAGAGGCTATGTTTTGCTGGAAGCAATGATTGGATTGATGATTTTAACGGTTATTGTTTCTTTGCTTAGCTTTATGATGGGGCAACTGTATCATCGTCAACAACTAAAAGGATGCTTTTTGGATGCTGCAGCCTCGCAGTTAATGGATTTACAAGCTAGTGCGACTTATCCTAAAACCGTTGAAAAATTGCCAAACGAAGAGTTCCAAAAGATGAAAAAAGTGACATTTGAAAAAGTAGATGCAACGGCCTCTCCAAGAACGGTGACAGTTTCTTGCGGAGGGAATGAGGAGGTGTTCCAAATCAATGCGATTACCGAGAAAAAAGTCCGGATTTATCCTCGTTGAACATCTAATTGCTCTGGTGATTATCTCCATCAGTTTAGTAGCCTTTATGGGACTTTGCACCGCCTTTTTAAAAATTAAGGACCAACTCAATGTTCCAGACGATATTAAATGGCATGTCGCCGTTCAGCAAATTAATTTTAATTATGCGGGTTTTAAACTAACGTCGTTTAATGGATACGATCCATATACTGCGACGTTTGCGAATACCGTTTCTGAGAAAACAGAGGTGATTACGCTCGTTTCTAGTTGGAAAGATGGCGGAAAGATTTTTAAAGGAGCAGGAGGAAGTGGAGGACACCAACCTTTTCTTTATGGGATTCGGTCGATATCGATGAAAAGAAACGGGAGCAGGTTACTGATTTCGACAACGCTCAACCAAGGAAGTACTTTCCGTTTAAATTTTGCACCGAAGAATCGAGCTGTCTATGTCAAAGTGAAAGAAGTAAAGGAAAAGAAAAATGACAAACCATAGAAGAAAAGGGTTCTTACTATTTCAATTTCTTGCGTTATTGGGGATTGCTAGTATTCTCATTATCGCACTACTAAAAATCCATGCCCACAACACTCTTGAATATCGCCTTCTGGAAGATGGGTATCGAATGGATATATTGCTAGAGATGGCAAGTCAGACGGTAAGGCAAAAGCTAACCTTTAACAAAGATGAAATGACGTATCCAGATGTCATCCAATTTTCGAATGGAACGGTACATGTGCAGTGGAACGAAAAAGAGAGAAATTTTACGCTCAATGTCAGTTTGCCAAATGGCCATTCGAAGAAAGATACACTATATATTCAGTTTGTAAAATAGGCTAAACACAACATAGCGACTTCTTTTTGTTTTTTTCATTTTTAATCTATGGTATACTTTTCAATGAGAAAATGAAAAGATGGTGAAATAATGACACAAACAATCGGAGAAATTTTAAAAAGTGCAAGACAATTAAAAGGGTACACTCTTGATGACTTGCAACAAATTACAAAAATTCAAAAACGTTATTTAATCGCAATTGAAGATAATGACTTCGACTTGATGCCAGGTGCGTTTTATACACGCGCGTTCATCAAACAAATTGCTGACACAGTTGGATTAGATGGAGCGGCTTTATTAGAAGAGCATGCGTCTGAAATTCCACAAGCTGTTGTGAAGACAACTCCTTCTTCAACTTACTTGAATGCAACAACAAGTAATCGTTCACGTTTAAATAAAAACAAGAGTAAATGGTCTTCAGTATCAGCAACTTTAAAAAATTACTTCCCAACAATCTTATTGGGAATGTTCATCGTAGCGATTATTTTTGCGATTGGACAAGCCGTATATAGCAATCGTGCGCAACGTAATAATCCTGTAACGACTCAAGCTACAACACAAACAGCTGTTGCAGCAGAAACGACTGTTGCTACAACGACAACTGCCGCTCCAGAAGTGACAAGTGTTACTTATTCATATGCGAACGGAAATGCATTGTACTATATTGCGAATGTAAGTAAATTCCCATTAGATGTGAAAGTGTTAAATGAAGCAAGAAATGCTTTGTGGGCACAAATTTCAGCGGATGGTAAAGTTGTGGCAGACGGCGTTCCAGCAACAAATCAAACAGTGACTGGTTCGATTCCTGAAGGAACAACAACGATTCGTATGGACTTTGGATATCCTCCATTAGGTACAATTACTGTTGGTGGTGTTGAACTAACAATTCCTGAAGGTTCAAACGCTACAAGAATTTATATCACGATTCAATAGGAGAATTCGATGAATTTACCAAATAAATTAACCGTATTGCGAATTTTCATGATTCCGGTGTTTATCATCCTCATGTGTTTGCCAAGTGAGGCGTTCGGTGTCATGAATCTGTTAGGTTCACAGATCAGCGTTGTCCACTTTTTGGCAATGATTATTTTCGCAGTAGCTAGTTTTACAGATTATCTTGATGGATATTTAGCACGCAAATACAAATTAGTGACAAACTTTGGGAAGTTTGCTGATCCTTTAGCCGATAAAATGCTAGTAATGAGTGCATTCATTATGCTTGTTTCATTCAACTTAGCACCTGCTTGGGTCGTAAGTATCATTGTTTGTCGTGAATTAGCAGTGACGGGGCTTCGATTATTATTAGTCACAGATGGCGAAGTGATGGCAGCTGCTTGGCCAGGAAAAGTAAAAACTGCGACTCAAATGTTGGCGATTATTTTCCTATTAACAGATGATTTGTTCTTTAAGGCCATTGGAATTCCAATCGGACAAATCTTACTTTATAGTTGTTTAGTATTTACAATCTATTCAGGTTTGGATTATTTTGTAAAGAATCGACATGTATTTGCGGATTCATTTACTAAAACAGAATAACAAACAAAAGCCTGAAACAATTGTTTTGGGCTTTTTATTTTTCGAAAAAGAGTGTAAGGAAGGCGAGACACAATGAATGCAGAAATCATTGCAGTTGGTACAGAGTTACTAATGGGGCAAATTGTAAACACGAATAGTGCATACTTAGCCCAAGAATTAGCAAAAAATTCAATTCCAACTTACTATCAGCAAGTGGTTGGAGATAATGAAGACAGATTATATGAAGCGATTGAATTAGCCGCTTCAAGAAGTGAGTTGATTATTTTATCTGGGGGTCTTGGACCAACGACAGATGATATTACGAAACAAGTGCTGGCACGATTTTTAGAAGTGAAACTTGTCGAAGATGAGGCGGCTCTACAGAAAGTGATTGATTTTCACGTGCGTTCTCATCGCGATATGAGTGAAAATAATCGTAGACAGGCACTCGCATTCGAGGGCGGTACCGTCTTTAAAAATCATAATGGACTTGCGGTCGGTTGTGGGTTTGAAAAAGATGGACGTCAATTCATTGTTCTACCTGGACCACCAAATGAATTGAAAATGATGATGCAAAAAGAAGTGTTGCCTTTCTTAAGAAAGAAAATGGGCAAGGTAGATTTATTCGAGTCTCGTTATTTACGATTCTTTGGAATTGGAGAATCTCGTCTCGTAACCATCTTAGAAGATTTAATCGAGGGACAAACAAATCCAACAATTGCACCATACGCTGGAAAATTTGAAGTGATGCTTCGATTGACAGCTAATGGAGAAACCAAAGAAGAATGTACAGAGCTTCTTGATGGCATGGAATTACTCATCCAATCGCAAGTAGGAGAATACTTCTATGGATACGGAGACCACAATACATTACAGGAAGTCACTGTTGATTTACTAAAAGAATCAGGACTCACAATCGCCTGCGCTGAAAGTTTAACGGGTGGGTTGTTTGCAGCAAGTGTCGTGGCGTTCGAAGGAAGCTCCTCTTATTTCCAAGGAGGAACAGTCGCTTATCAAAGAGAGGCTAAAGAAACGCAACTAGGAATTGACAGTACCTTGCTGGATCAATACGGAATGGTGAGTGCTGAATGTGCTAAAGCGATGGCCGAACAAGCAAGACTCCATTACCAAAGTGATTTGGGAATTTCTTTCACTGGAGTCGCAGGGCCTAGTGAAATGGAAGGAAAAGAAGTCGGAACGATTTTCGTGGCATTAGCCTCTCAAACAGAGGTTGAAGTGTTAGAATTACACCTTGCACGTACTCGTAACGATAACCGTGAATTCGCGGTACAATATGGTTGGAATTTACTTAGAAAATATTTATTAAAACAAGTTCGAACAAAATAAGAACAAATGTTCGCATATTGCTTGCGCATGGAATAGAACATAGTGTACAATATGTTTGACTTAAAATTCGTGGAGGAATTAAAACATGGCAGAAAATGAAAATCGTCAAAGAGCATTGGAAGATGCGCTAAAGAAAATTGAGAAAAGCTACGGTAAAGGTGCCGTAATGAAATTAGGAGAAAAAGTAGATACACAAATTCAAACAGTATCTTCAGGTTCTCTTGCGTTAGATATCGCATTAGGTGTAGGTGGATTCCCACGTGGACGTATCATTGAAGTATACGGACCAGAATCTTCAGGTAAAACAACTGTTGCATTGCATGCGGTTGCGGAAGTTCAAAAACGTGGTGGAGTTGCAGCGTTTATCGATGCTGAGCACGCTCTAGATCCAGAATACGCAAAAGCTTTAGGCGTAAACATTGATGAATTATTATTATCTCAACCAGATACAGGGGAACAAGGATTAGGAATTGCAGATGCTTTAGTATCATCAGGAGCAGTTGACATCGTTATCGTCGACTCAGTAGCTGCGTTAGTTCCACGTGCCGAAATCGATGGCGACATGGGACAATCTCACGTAGGTCTTCAAGCTCGTTTAATGTCTCAAGCATTACGTAAATTATCAGGTTCAATTAACAAAACAAAAACAATCGCAATCTTTATCAACCAAATCCGTGAAAAAGTAGGCGTTATGTTCGGGAACCCTGAAACAACTCCTGGTGGACGTGCGTTGAAATTCTATGCAACTGTTCGTTTAGAAGTACGTCGTGCAGATCAAATCAAACAAGGTACTGAAATTTTAGGGAACCAAACTAAAATCAAAGTTGTTAAAAATAAAGTGGCTCCACCATTTAAAACAGCTGTTGTGGATATCATGTATGGAGAAGGGATTTCTCAACTTGGGGAATTACTCGATATGGCAGCAGACCTCGACTTCGTGAAGAAGAGTGGTGCATGGTACGCTTATAACGACGAGAAGATTGGTCAAGGTCGTGAAAATGCAAAAGCATTCTTAGCAGACCATCCAGAAGTCGTAGCAGACTTGAATCAAAAAGTTCGTGCTCACTATGGCATTGGAGTTGCTTCTCCTGTCGAAGTGGAAGAAGAAGGACAAACAAGTTTATTAGACTAATCATTAGGAAGAATCGAGCTAAATGGCTCGGTTCTTTTTTATGCAAAGTTTAGCAACTGCTTAAGGTTTCATAAGAATGCTAGCATTTTACATTAAAATAATGTACTCTTATTGTTGGTATAATTTAAGAAAGAGGATTTTTCAATATATGTTTAAAAGAAAGCCTTATGTAGGCCTGAGTGATAAAATTCGAAATCAGAAAAATTCGCAACAAATTCTCTTGGAAAGTTCATCTTGGTTAACGATTGGGAATATCGTCTCAAGATTGCTTGGAGCTCTCTATATCATTCCTTGGGGAATGTGGATGGGTGCAGACAGGGATAATGCGAACTACTTATATTTTATCGCCTATAATATTTATGCTTTAGTATTACAAATATCAACGGCAGGAATTCCGGTTGCAATTTCTAAAATCGTAGCGGACAACCATGCAAGAAGAGACTATAAGACAAGTTGGAGATTGTTTAAAGGAACGATGCTCTTTATGACATTTTTAGGATTTGTCTTTGCGGCGGGAATGTATTTTGCAGCGCCACTTTTTGCAAAAGGAGCTACTCCTGAAGAAGTTGCGGATAGTATTTTGGTCATCCGTTCGTTAACGCCAGCGGTACTCATTATTCCACCGCTTAGCTTAATGCGTGGATACTATCAAGGATACAATGAAATGGCTGCTTCTGCGAAATCTCAATTATGGGAGCAAGTTGTTCGTATCTTGTATATGTTAGGATTAACGTATTTTGTGATGCGTGTCATCCACGGCGGATTCGTCGTCGCTGTAGCGCATTCTACATTTGCGGCCTTTGTCGGTGCGGTCATCGCGTTCTTATACTTAGCTTATAAGATGTTCCGCGACTATAAAGGGATGATGGAATTAATGGAAGAAGGTCGTCCTGAACGTCCATTAAGTTTCTGGAAGATTATTTTGGAAGTAATGCGTGAGGCGTTACCTTTCGTGTTAGTGACTTCAAGTATTCAAATCATCAGCTTGATTGACCAAGAAACCTTCCAACGTCTGGTTCCAATCTTTACGAACTTCTCGTTTGAAGAAGGGAAAGAACTGATTACTTTATTTGGATTTAATGCGAATAAGGTGATTATGATTGTCATTTCGCTAGCGATGAGTATTTCAACAGCGGCATTGCCACTGCTTGCGGCTCATTATTCAGTGAATGACCGTGAAGAAGTTAAACGCGTGATTGCCAATAACCTTGGATTATTTGCTTACATCATGATTCCAGCTTCTGTAGGGATGGCGATTGTTTCAGAACCGATTTATAATGTGTTCTATTCACCAGATCCAACAGGAACGTATTTATTAATGGTTTCATGTATCATGTGTGTGTTCTTAGGATTATTCGTAACGTTCACGTACATCTTGCAATCGATGGAACAACATATCATTGCGATTAAAGCATTAGGATTTACAGTGCTTATTAAATTGCTATGGCAACCAATGATGATTTACTTCCTTGGTGGAGCAGGTCCGTTAATTGCCAGCTCAGTAGCGTATTTTGTAGCAACACTTTATATGTGTCGTCACGTACTTCAATTAACACGATTCGATTTGAATTACGTATTGAAGAAATTCGGACAAGTACTTCTTGCATCTCTTGCGATGGCCATCACTTCAGCACTGACTTTATATGCGATTAAACATGTAATGCCAATCGGTGGTAAAGTCCGTGCACTTATTGCAGTTGCTGTGGTAGGGTTTGTCGGAGCTGCAACTTATGGGTTGATTACATTGAAGAATCGATTAGCGGATGAAATGCTCGGCGCACGCGTTGGTGGTATTCGTCGTAAATTGAGGATGAAATAATGAGATTAGATAAATGTTTAGCAGATTGTGGCCTTGGAACTCGTTCCGAGGTCAAATCTTTATTAAAGGCCAAAAGAATTACCGTCAATGGTAAAGTCGTAACCAATGGTAAGGTTCAAGTGAATCCTGAAACGGATGAAATTCTATTCGATGGCGAAAAGATTCAATACGAAGAGTTCGTCTATATCATGATGAATAAGCCTAAAGGAGTCGTTAGTGCCACCGAAGATAATCTTCATAAGACAGTTCTGGATTTAATAGACCCCGTTTATTTTAAAAAAGGAGTCTTCCCAGTTGGGCGCTTGGATATTGATACGCACGGATTATTACTTTTGACAAATGATGGAGAATTGGCGCATCGTCTTCTTTCACCGAAGAAGCATGTCACCAAAATCTATCAAGCAAGAGTCGAAGGTGTGATGACAGAAGAAGATGTCACTGCTTTTGAAAAAGGCATTGTATTGTCGGATGGAACGGAGTGTATGCCAGCGCGTTTGGATATTCTTAGCACGACGCAGGATGAATCGATTGTTCAGATTCACCTGAAAGAGGGAAAATTCCATCAAGTGAAACGGATGGTAAAGGCTTGTGGGAAAACCGTTGTCGATTTACAACGACTCACGATGGGGCCGCTCAAGTTGGATGAGAGCCTCGCGTTAGGAGAGAGCAGACCTTTAATCGAAGAAGAATTAGAATCATTAATGATTAATGAATAACGAAAGCTTAGGAGAAATCCTAGGCTTTTATTTGTTATAGAAAGGGTTTAACCGCTTTTCATCCTTTTGTAAAAATGGTAAGATAAGACTATTGAATCTACTTGATAGAGATTGGAGCGATTGGATGACAATTGATTGGAAAAAAGAAGTAGAACTTCGTAAAGAAGATCTATTAAAAGATTTATTCACATTATTACGTATCGACAGTGTACGTGATGATTCTAAAGCAACAGAGGATGCACCAGTAGGTCCTGGACCTAAAGAAGCGCTAGAAGCGTTCTTAGCAATCGGTGAACGCGATGGTTTCACAACAAAACAAGTTGGAAACTTAGCAGGACACATTGAATTTGCACCAAATCCAGACTACAAAGAAACTCTTGGTGTATTAGGTCACGTGGACGTTGTTCCAGTGGGTACTGGATGGGATACAGATCCATTCGAACCACAAATTATTAATGACCGTATTTATGCGCGTGGTTCAAGCGATGACAAAGGACCAAGTATGGCAGCATACTACGCATTAAAAATCATCAAAGAATTAGGATTGCCAGTTTCTAGACGTGTTCGTTTCATTATCGGAACTGACGAAGAATCAGGTTGGAAATGTATGGACCGTTACTTCCAAACAGAAGAAATGCCAGACTTTGGTTTCTCACCAGACGCAACATTCCCAATCATCAATGGTGAAAAAGGAATTCTTTCATTACACTATGATATTCCAGGCGAAGTTGCAGAAGGAGATTACCAATTACTAAGCTTCGATGCAGGCTTACGTGAAAACATGGTTCCTCAAGATGCCCATGCGGAAGTTACAGTTCCAAATGCAGAAGAATTAGTAGACCGTTTCAACAAATACTTAGCTGTAAACCCAGTTGAAGGAACTGCTAAAGTAGAAGACGGCAAAGTTATCTTAGACGTTGTTGGTAAATCAGCACACGGATCTACTCCAGATAAAGGAATCAACGCAGGGACACACTTAGCGAAATTCTTAAACCAATTCAACTTCAAAGGCAACGCGAAGAAATACTTAGCATTTGCTGCTGAAGTATTACATGAAGATACTGATGGTAAAAACTTGAAAGTGGACTACAACCATGAAGTGATGGGACCATTAACAGCTAATGCCGGAATCTTCACTTACACTCCAGAATTAGGTGGGGTAGCTGTAGTGAACTTCCGTTATCCATTAGGCGTTACTGCAGAAGGTCTTGAAATTAAGACAGAAGTTGTGGCTTCAGGTTATGGCTTCACAGTAGCTCACGGTAAAGCACAAGTTCCTCACTATGTATCTCCAGAAGATGAGTTAGTGTCAACATTGTTAGACGTATATCACCGTCAAACAGGCTTACCAGCTCACGAACAATCTATCGGTGGTGGAACATACGGACGTATCTTTGAACGTGGTGTAGCGTATGGTGCGCTCTTCCCAGATTCAATCGATACAATGCACCAAGCAAATGAATTCTTCGCATTAGAAGATTTATTCAGATCAGCTGCAATTTATGCAGAAGCGATTTACGAATTAATTAAATAAACGTAAGTGACTAGGAGAACGGCTTTCCGTTCTCCTTTTTCTTTTTAGTTTCAGAAAATTACAAAAGCAAAGGATTTGCAACAAAAAAATAAGCAGAAAACCTTGAAGTTTTTGCTAAATCGCTATAAAACATGCTATACTACTAGTGATATTATGTGTGAAAACTGTAAATATATATTTGGAGGCTAGAGCATGGGATTTGTAATCTTTCTATTGCTGATTGTGTTACTGGGTGCCGCAGGTTATGCAGCAGCAATATTCATGACAAAGAAACAAACTAAAGTAATTGAAGAATTAACAGAGAAAAAGGATAAGTTAATGGCCGTGCCAATTGCGGACACGTTCTATACTTTGAAAAACTTGAACTTAACAGGTCAAACAAAGAGAACGTATGAAACATGGCAAGCTACATGGCAAACAATCACACGATTCCGATTCCCTGAAATCGAAGCTGCATTAGTTAGTGCAGAACAATATATCCAAAAATTAAACTTCATCAAAGGAAATCAAGTGACACAACAAGCTGAAAACTTGATTGAAGAAACAAAAGCTGAAGTCGATAAAATTTACTCAGCATTACAAAAATTATTGGATAGTGAAAAACAAAACCGCGCGGAGCTAGACTTATTACAAGAACGCTATGCTTCAATGCGCAAAGACTTATTAGCACATAGTTTCTCATTCGGCGAAGCGCTAGAAACGTTAGAAAAACGTTTAGCTTATTTAGAATTAGACTTCGCGAAATTTAATACATTAACAAACGAAGGCGACCACTTAGAAGCCAAAGAAGTACTTGGACGTATCGATAAAGAAATGAAAGAATTTGAGTCAATCGTTGAACAAGTTCCTCAATTCTTAAAAGAAATCGAAACAGAGTACAATGAACAAATAGAAGACTTGAAACAAGGATATGCTCGTATGGTTGAAGAGCATTATCAATTCCCTAAAATTTCAATTCCTGAAGAAATTAAAAAGATTGAAAAAACAATTGAAGTGGCACGTGCACACATTGCTGCTACAGAATTAGAAGAAGCTCGTCAACAATTAGATAAAGTGGCTCGTGAAATCGACCAACTTTACGATGTGATGGAAGCTGAAATTGAAGCACGTGAATTTGTATACCGTAACAAGGCTCAAGTTGAAAAACGCTTGAACCAAGTATTACAAAGCAACCGTTATGTGAATATCGAAGTTGACCGTGTTTCTCAAAACTATATCTTGTCAAACAATGAATTCGTTCGTGTACAAGAATTTGCTGAACAATTAGAAAAAGAACAAGAAGCGGTTCAATACTACAGCAAGGCGATGGAAAACCATCAAGTTCCTTACTCAGTAGTGAAAGAACATTACGAACTCGTTCTTGAAAAATTAAACAGCATTGATGAAGAACAAGCAGATTTAGTAAACACATTAACTGATTTACGTAGCCAAGAAAAAGCGATTCGTGACGGATTAGATGTCTTCGAATTAGACTTACGTAATATGAAACGTACGATTGAGAAGTACCACTTACCAGGTCTTCCAAAAGAGTACTTAGAATTGTTCTTTGCTACAAGCAATCGTATCGAACAATTATGGCAAAAGATGGATCGTGTGAAATTAGATATGAACGAAATTAATGCGGCAAACAACGTGATTGAAGAAGATGTTGAGAAATTAGATATTCTTACAGAACAAATCGTTGATAACGCACAATTAACGGAGTATATGATTCAACATGCGAACCGTTACCGCCTATCACATCCTGAAATCGAAACAGCTATTGGTCGTGCACTTGACCTATTCAACCACACATTCAAATACGATGAATCATTACAAATTATTGAATCAGCGTTAGAACAAGTGGAACCAGGTGCTGGTAACCGAGTACGTCAAAACTACCAAGCAGAAAAGAATAATAGCTTATTCTTCTAATAGGAAAACTACTAAACCACGTGAGTGAAAGCTCACGTGGTTTTTATCGTTTGAAACAGCTCTTTTTGTTCCTAGATTAGAATATGTTAAAATAAGCATGTATTAATCAGTTTTTAATGTATAACTGATATCTTAATTATAGGAGAGTGTTTTATGGATTTTGTTTTATGGGGGAGCGTATTTTTCGCAGGATTACTATCCTTTTTCTCACCCTGTGTATTGCCATTATTTCCAGTTTATTTTGGCGTTTTAATGAGTGAGCAAGAGGGGAAAAAGGTGAAAATTGGAAAAGTAGAATTCTATTTGAAACCGCTTATTCGGACTCTAGTATTTATTGCAGGTCTATCTACGATATTTTTCTTTCTAGGATTTGCTGCAACTTTATTAGGAAGTTTGATTTATAATCCATTTTTTAATCTGACTTTAGGAATAATTATTGTTCTGTTAGGGTTGCACCAAATGGAGGTCTTTAACTTTATATTTCTACAAAAACAAAAGACAGTCCAACTGGAGACAAAAAATCACAAGTCATTATGGAATAGTTATTTATTAGGATTGAGCTTTAGTTTCGGTTGGACCCCTTGTGTTGGGCCGGTACTAAGTGCGGTATTAAGTTTAATTTCTACACAACAAGCAGGGATGGCTTATGGGGCTTTCCTTCTTGTATTGTATATTTTAGGACTGTCGATTCCGTTTCTAGTATTAGCAGTTGCTTCAACAGTAGCTATAAAAGTCTTTAATCTAGCAAAGAAGCATTTAGTAGAATTGAAAAAAATTGGCGGGTTCATGATTGTTTTAATGGGAATCGCAATTATTTATTCACAGATTGTTCAAATGATGCAGTAATGAAGGGAGAAATTAGAATGAAATTAAAAATGATTGTAGCGTTAGGGTGTGCCTTTTTATTAGCTTCATGCCAAAGTATGCCGATGAATCAATCGACAAATGATAAAAACAACACTGTAGAAACGAAAAAGAGTACGGTTCAGGTTTCTGATTTTAAATTCCAAACGTTAGACGGAAAAGAAGTATCTCTTTCGGAATACAAAGGTAAAAAAATCTATATTAAATTCTGGGCTACTTGGTGTCCAACTTGTTTGGCAGGATTACAAGATGTAACAGATCTTTCACAGAATCCACCAGAGAATACTGTAGTTTTAACAGTAGTTGCACCTGGGGTCAATCGTGAAAAGAATGTAGATGATTTTAAAACTTGGTTTAATGGTGTTGATTATAAAGCATTACCAGTTTTAATGGATCTTAAAGGAGAATTCTTAAAAAAATTA
Source organism: uncultured Carnobacterium sp. (assembly GCA_937923125.1). Classification (GTDB taxonomy): domain Bacteria; phylum Bacillota; class Bacilli; order Lactobacillales; family Aerococcaceae; genus Granulicatella. The sequence goes on along the minus strand of CALALK010000027.1, from coordinate 109 downwards.
GGAGTTGTTGGATATCCTACTTCTGCATTCATTAATGAGAACGGAGAAGTTGTCAAAGTACAACCAGGACATTTGAAGAATCAAGATATTACGAATACCTTGTTAAAAT